>NZ_VRVD01000563.1:0-3099 GCF_008040015.1 Methylobacterium sp. WL18
GGGTCCCGCCGCCGCGGCCGCGCTGGGCGCCGCCCCGGCCGTCGCCGAAGAAGTTGTCGAAGATGTCCGACATGAAGTCGCCGAACTCGTTGCCGAATCCGGGGCCGCCCGCACCCTGGCTGAAGGCGGCGTGGCCGAACTTGTCGTAGGCCGCGCGCTTCTGCCCGTCCGAGAGGCACTGATAGGCCTCGTTCAATTCCTTGAACTTGATCTCGGCTTCCTTGTCGCCGGGATTGCGGTCGGGATGATAGGTCATCGCGAGCTTGCGGAAGGCGACCTTCAGCTCACCTTCCGTTGCGGTCTTGGCGCATCCCAGGATCTCGTAATAGTCCCGCTTCGACATCCCACCCAGTCTCCGGACACTCAGAAGGCGCTGTGTTCCCTGGACCAGTCCCCCGAGCCCGCCGGGGCGGGCCGTTCAGGGGGCGGTCTCGAGCAGGGTGAGCGGGCCGAGGCATCGCCGCGATCGTGGCGACCCCGGCGCTCTAGCATGAGCCGGCCGGTCCGAGGCTGAATTCGGACGATATCCGGGTCCTGCGGCGCCCGCGCAACAGCGCGTCTCACAAGCAGAGGCGGGGCCGGATCGCTCCGGCCCCGCGCGGTCCTGTCGAAACGACGCCTCAGGCGCGCTTCTTCTGGTCCTTGTCGTCGACCTCCTGGAAATCGGCGTCGATGACGTCGTCCTTCTTCTCGGAGGCGCCCGCCTCGGCACCGGCCTCGGGGCCTGCGCCCTGGTTGGCGCTGTACATCGCCTCGCCGAGCTTCATCGAGGCCTGCATCAGGTCCGTGGTCCGGGCCTTGATGGTCTCGACGTCCTCGCCCTCAAGCGCGGTCTTGAGCGCGGTCATCGCGGTCTCGATCGCGCCCTTGTCGGCGGCCGGGACCTTGTCACCGTACTCCGCGACCGACTTCTCGGTGGCGTGGACCAGGCTCTCGCCCTGGTTCTTCACCTCGACCAGCTCGCGACGCTTCTTGTCCGCCTCGGCGTTGGCCTCGGCGTCCTTCACCATCCGGTCGATGTCGGCGTCCGAGAGGCCGCCCGAGGCCTGGATGCGGATCTGGTGCTCCTTGTTCGTCGCCTTGTCCTTGGCCGTCACGTTGACGATGCCGTTGGCGTCGATGTCGAAGGTCACCTCGATCTGCGGCATGCCGCGGGGTGCCGGCGGGATGCCGACCAGGTCGAACTGGCCGAGCAGCTTGTTGTCGGCCGCCATCTCGCGCTCGCCCTGGAAGACCCGGATCGTGACGGCGTTCTGGTTGTCCTCCGCCGTCGAGAAGGTCTGGGACTTCTTGGTCGGGATCGTGGTGTTGCGGTCGATGAGCCGGGTGAACACGCCGCCCAGCGTCTCGATGCCCAGCGACAGCGGGGTCACGTCGAGCAGCAGCACGTCCTTGACGTCGCCCTGGAGCACGCCCGCCTGCACGGCGGCACCGATCGCCACGACCTCATCCGGGTTGACGCCCTTGTGCGGCTCCTTGCCGAAGAAGGACTTCACCACTTCCTGGATCTTCGGCATGCGGATCATGCCGCCGACCAGCACCACCTCGTCGATCTCGGAGGCCGACACGCCGGCATCCTTGAGCGCCTTGCGGCAGGGCTCGATCGTGCGCTGCACCAGGTCGTCCACCAGCGACTCGAACTTCGCCCGGCTGAGCTTCAGCGCGAGGTGCTTCGGGCCGGTCTGGTCGGCGGTGATGTAGGGCAGGTTGATCTCGGTCTGGGTGGCCGAGGACAGCTCGATCTTCGCCTTCTCGGCGGCCTCCTTGAGGCGCTGGAGGGCGAGCTTGTCCTTGGTCAGGTCGATGCCCTGCTCCTTCTTGAACTCGGCGGTCAGGTACTCGACCACGCGGTTGTCGAAGTCCTCGCCGCCCAGGAAGGTGTCGCCGTTGGTCGACTTCACCTCGAACACGCCGTCGCCGATCTCCAGGATCGACACGTCGAAGGTGCCGCCGCCGAGGTCGTAGACCGCGATGGTGCCGGCCTTCTTCTTGTCGAGGCCGTAGGCGAGGGCGGCCGCGGTCGGCTCGTTGATGATGCGGAGCACCTCGAGGCCCGCGATCTTGCCGGCATCCTTGGTCGCCTGGCGCTGGGCGTCGTTGAAGTAGGCCGGGACCGTGATGACCGCCTGCGTGACCGGCTGGCCGAGATGCGACTCCGCGGTCTCCTTCATCTTCTGGAGCGTGAAGGCGGAGATCTGCGAGGGCGAATACTTCTTGCCGTCGGCCTCGACCCAGGCGTCGCCGTTGTCGCCGCGGACGATCGTGTAGGGAACGAGGCCCTTGTCCTTCTGGGTCATCGGGTCGTCGAAGGTGCGCCCGACGAGCCGCTTGATGGCGAAGAACGTGCGCTCGGGGTTCGTGACCGCCTGGCGCTTGGCCGGCTGGCCGACGAGCCGCTCGCCGTCGTCCGTGAAGGCGACGATCGACGGCGTGGTGCGGGCGCCTTCAGAATTCTCGATGACCCGGGGCTGCGTGCCTTCCATGACGGCCACGCAGGAATTGGTGGTGCCCAGATCGATACCGATAACTTTACCCATGGTGGGATCCCTCTTTTCGTCGCGTTCAAGCAGACCGCCGAGCCCCGAAGCAGCTCGGCCCATGGCGGATGAGTGTGTGATGTGAGTATGGGACCCGGGCCGGATCAAGGGCCGTGAACGGCTGAAATCCAGCGCGTAATCCCGCGTCGAGGGCGATATAAGAACCCCCGGACGGGCTCGCAAGGCAAAGCCGGCGCGTTGGCCCCGGCGATCGGACTTTCTGCCAAGGCTTTGTTCTGCCTCAAAAATCCCTTCGTGGCGCCCGCATTGCCCGAATGGCGTCGACGGATTTTGTTGCTCCGCTGCCACGTCAAGGCCATCGATGGCGTGTTAACGGTTCGACAAGGGGTTGAGCGTGGCCCCGCCACCTCATCCTCCCGTCAGAGCCCGATGCCTCGGACCCGCAGCTTCCTGCTCCCCCGCCTGCTCCCCGTCCTGGCGGCCGCGATCGCGGCTCCCGCGCTGCTCGGCGCGCCGCCGGCGCAGGCCCAGAACTTCTTCGAGCGCCTCTTCGGGATCAAGCCCGAACGGCCGCCGGTGCCGCCCCGCGGCGTGCCCGAGG
>NZ_VRVD01000564.1:0-3099 GCF_008040015.1 Methylobacterium sp. WL18
GCCAAGGCCCTCACCGAGGCGCGCGGCGCCGGCATCGTCACGGCCGGGCTGACCGCGAGCCCGGACCTGCACGCCCTGGTCCACCGCCTCAACGGCGCGCTCGGCAATACCGGGGCGACCCTGCGGCACACGATGCCCGTGGCCGAACAGGGTGCCGGGACGCTGGTGGACCTGGCGGAGGCGATGGAGCGCGGCGCCGTCAAGGCCCTGATCGCGCTCGGCGCCAACCCGGTCTACGACGCCCCGGGCGCCCTCGACTTCGCCGCCCGGATGGAGCGCGTGCCGCTCAAGATCCATGCCGGGCTCTACTACGACGAGACCGGTGCGCATGCCGACTGGCACCTGCCCGCCGCCCATCCGCTTGAGAGCTGGGGTGACGTCCGCTCCCTCGACGGCACGGTCGGGCTGATCCAGCCGACGGTGGCGCCGCTCTACAACGGCCGCACCCTCCAGGACATGCTGGCGTTCCTCACCGACGGACGCGGTGGCGAGGAAGGCGCCGACGCGCTCGCCCTGCTCAAGGGGCGCTGGCGGACCGAGGGCGAGGACCCGGCGGCGTTCGAGGCGCGCTTCTCCGATGCCCTGCGCCGGGGCTTCTGGCCCGACAGCGCGGCTGCGGCCGAGGATGTCGCGCTCACGCAGGAGGGCGGCGGTCCTCAGCCCTCTGCCCGGCCCCCCGCCCGATCCTCTGCCGAACCCGGGATCGAGGTGGTGTTCCGCCCGGATCCCACGGTCTGGGACGGCACCCACGCCGACCTCGCCTGGCTGCAGGAGCTGCCGAAGCCGCTCACCAAGGTCGTCTGGGAGAACGTCATCGCGCTCAGCCCGCATCTGGCCGAGCGGGAGGGCATCGCCACCGGCGACATCGTGCGGGTCGAGGCGGAGGGGCGCGCCGTCGAGGGCGCCGCCTGGATCCAGCCCGGCCAGGCCGCCGACACCGTGACGCTGAGCCTCGGCTACGGCCGCAGCGTGCCCGACCACCTGTCCAGCGGCCTCGGCTACGATGCCGCCGCCCTGCGCCCGACCGGGACGCCGTGGCGGCTGTCCGGCGCGCGGCTGACGAAGACCGGACGGCGCCGGATGCCGGCGACCACCCAGCATCTCGGCACGATGGAGGGGCAGGACATCGTCCGCGTCCAGGCGGTCGGTGCCGCGCCGGTGGGCGATCCCAAGGGCGCGCCGGCGCCGGCCTCGTTCTACCCGCCGCCGGAGAACCAGGACCGCTGGGTCGCGGCGCAATGGGGCATGGCGATCGACCTCGACGCCTGCACCGGCTGCAACGCCTGCGTCACCGCCTGCCAGGCGGAGAACAACATCCCGGTGGTCGGGCGCACCGAGGTCGAACTCGGCCGCTGGATGGGTTGGCTGCGGGTGGACCGCTACTACGCGGGCGGGCTCGATGCGCCGACGACGCAATTCCAGCCGGTGCCGTGCATGCATTGCGAGCAGGCGCCCTGCGAGGTCGGCTGCCCCGTCGAGGCGACCCTGCACGACAGCGAGGGCCTGAACCTGCAGGTCTACAACCGCTGCGTCGGGACCCGGACCTGCCAGAGCTACTGCCCGTACAAGGTCCGCCGCTTCAACTACCTGGACTATACCGGCGGCATGACCCCTGTGCAGCAGCAGCAGCGCAACCCCGAGGTCACGGTCCGGGCCCGCGGCGTCATGGAGAAGTGCACCTACTGCATCCAGCGCATCACGGCCGCCCGGATCACCTCGGCCAAGGACGCCCACGCGCCGATCCCGGACGGCGCCGTCGAGACCGCCTGCCAGGGCGCCTGCCCGACCCGGGCGATCACCTTCGGCAACGTCGCCGACCCGGGAAGCCAGGTCTCGGCCGCCCGCAAGGACACGCGGGAATACGCGCTACTGGGCCACCTCAACACGCGCCCGCGCACCACCTATCTCGCCGGACTGGCGCCCGCGTCCGATCCGACCGGACGGGAGGGCTGAGCATGGCCGGCGCGCTCGCAGGCGGTCCGCTGATCCGGCCGGAGGAAACCCTCCAGGGCATCGGCGGCGCGGTCACCGCGATTCCCCTGACGCATCCGCGCAACCGGCGCTGGTGGATCGCCTTCGCGGGGGCCGTGGCGCTGCTCGGCGTCTTCGGCTTCACCCTCGGCTACCTGCTCTACGCGGGGCCCGGGATCTGGGCCAACAACAACGCCGTCGTCTGGGCGCTGGACATCGCCAGCTACGATTGGTGGATCGGCGTCGCCTCCGGCAGCCTGCTGGTCTCGGCGGTGCTGCTGCTGCTCGGGGCGGAGTGGCGCGGGGCGGTGAACCGCATCGCCGAGACCCTGGCGCTGCTCGCCACCGCGGCGGCCGGCCTCTATCCGATCATCCATCTCGGCCGGCCGTGGTTCTTCTTCTGGAACCTGCCCTACCCCAACACCTACGACCTGTGGCCGCAGTTCCGCTCGCCGCTCCTGTGGGACGCGATCGACATCGTGGCCTTCCTGGTGATCTGCGTCAGCCTCTGGTTCATCGGCCTGCTGCCCGACCTCGCCACCCTGCGCGACCGCGCCTTCGGGGAGGCGATGCGCCAGGCCGACGCGAAGGCGCCGACCCGCCGGCTCGCCCTGCTGCGCGCCCAGGTCTACGGCATCGTCGCCTCCGGGTGGCGCGGGTCCGCGGCCCATTGGCAGATCTGGGTCCAGGCCTACCGGACGGTGGCGCTGCTCGGCGTGCTGCTGGTGGTCTCGGTCCAGACCGGCGCCTCGGTGATGCTGGCGGGCTCGCTGATGCCGGGCTGGCACAGCACGCTGCTGCCTGTGAGCTTCCTGGTGAACGCGGTCTATTCCGGCGTCGGCATGACGGCGGCGATCGTGGTGCTGATCCGCGTCGTCTACGGCCTCGACGCCCTGGTGAGCGTGCGCCACCTCGACGTCCTCGGCCGCCTGCTGCTCGGCCTCGGCTGCGCCAGCGCCTATTGCTACGCGGCCGAGTATTTCGACACGTTCCTCAACGGCGACCCGGAGGCGCGGGCGGTGCTGGTGCGGCGCATGACCGGCGACCACGCGCTGGTCTCCTGGACGGCAATCCTCCTGCTGGTCCTGCCCGCCCAGGCGTTGTGGTCGGCCCGGGCCCGCACGGCGC
>NZ_VRVD01000565.1:0-3082 GCF_008040015.1 Methylobacterium sp. WL18
GCCGAGAGCCGCGACGCCCCTCCGCGTGGCGAAGCCCCGCCCGGAGCCCGTCGGCGACACGGGACGGTAGCGCGGCGAGGACGACCGGGTTTCCAAAGGGCTCAGCCCTTTGGCGGGGTTCGGGGCAAGACCTCTAGGATTTGGCCCCTGATGGATCGGGCAAAGCCCGACAGCAGGGTTCCACCCTGCGCCCGCAAAAGGTCCCAGACACAGCGGTTTCAAGATGTTGGGCTGAGACCAGGACATGTGTCGAGCAGGTCCGCCCGGCCCTTTCCCGGGCGCATGCAGCGCTAGCGGAATGCGACCCGGGATCCAGCACAATACGGCGCGCAGCGTCCGCCTGATCGACCCGTGCCGCTGGCGCGGCGCTTCGTGTGCTGGATCCCGGATCAGGTTCCGCTTCGCTTCACCCGTCCGGGAAAGGGGCGCGCGTGATCGGCTCGGGAGCGCCGATCCCACGACGCGCACCTGGCCAAACACCTTGAAAGGGCTGGGCTGGAGGCCTCTCGAACCCCTGATTTGCGCCGATCCGGCTCACATCCGCGCAGTGATCGTCGCCAGGAGGGTGAAAGGCGCACCGGGGGTGTTGTTGAACTGATTGAACGGCTGCTCGATGTAGCGTGCGTTCGCCAGGTTCCGGATGTTGACCGCGAACCGGTAATGCGCGTCGATGTCGTAATACACGGCTGCGTCGACCCGATTGTACGCCCCGACCTTGTAGCTGTTGTTGAGGTCGCCGAAGCGCTGGCCGACATGGGTGACGCCGATGCCGAGACCGAGACCGCGCAGGGAGCCGGCCTGGACATCGTACGTCGTCCACACGCTGCCGCTGAAGGCCGGCGCGCCCAAGAGGCGGTTGCCGACCGCGAAGACCCTGTCCTTGGTGATCCGCGCATCGAGATAGCCGACGCCGCCGATGACCTTCCAGCCCGGAAGGATCTCGCCGGCCAGGTCCGCCTCGACGCCCTCCGAACGCTGCTGGCCGGTGATCACCGAGAAGTTGGTGTTGACGGGGTCGTTGCCGGCGACGTTGTTGCGGGTGATCCGGAAGGCGGCCGCGCTCAGGGTCAGGTCGGGGTTGATGTCGATGCGGGTTCCGACCTCGAGCTGCTCGCCCGTCTCGGGTGCCGGGTTGACGACGTTGAGGACGTTCGCGGTCTGCGGCGCGAAGGACGTGGCGTAGCTGGCATAGAACGTCAGCGGCTCAAACGGCCGATAGATCAGGCCGACCCGCGGCGAGGCGCCGAAGAGTTGCTGCTCCGGAGGTTGGGTTCTCGAAGCCGGAAGGCGATTGAAGTAATATTGGGTGCCGAGATCGAACCGGGCGCCGAGCACGAGCTGCAACTGGGGCGTGAGGGCGATCTGGTCCTGCAGGTAGAACCCGAACAGTTCGAGCTTTTGCTTCAGCTCTGACTGAAACCCGAGCGCGCCGGGAGTCCCGCCGAAGACCGGGTTGAAGAACCTGACCGGGGTGTAGGTGCCCTGCTGCGAATAGGGATGGCGGAAGCCGTTGGTGTACTCGAACCCCACGAGGGCGGTGTGGGCGAAGCCGAGCGTGTCGAACTTCATGATCGCTTCGGTCTGGGTATCCACGGCTGCGAAATGCGAATCGACCGAGGCGTCGCGCCGCGTGACCTGGGTCCCGGCGTTGTTCACCCCGGTGGCACGGGCCGTGAACAGGTTGAACGCCCCCCATTGCCCGTTGATCACTTGCCGCAGCGTCAGGTTTTCATTGACGTCGTGTTCGGCCCGCATCGTGATCCCGTTGACCTCGCCGTAATAGCGCGAGGACGGCTCGCCGTAGTAGCGGCGGATGTTGTCCAGCGGCACGCGGCCACGGAAAGCGATGAGCCCCTCATCGTACTGGGTGCGCTGGCTGGTGGCTTCCGCGTTGATGTAGACCCTCGTGTCGGCGCTCGGCGTCCAGCTCAGCGCCGGCGCGATGAAGATGCGCCGGTTGGTGTCGCCGCCGATGTCGCGGAAGGTCGGATCCTCCTGCGCGGCGAAGGTGAGGCGCGCGGCCAGCCCATCGATGGACGGGATCGCGCTCGAGACCGAGCCCTGGAACCGCCGGAAGCCGAAGCTGCCGCCCTGGACGCTCGCGTCCGCGGTCGGCTCCAGGGTCGGCCTGCGGGTGACGATGTTGACGACCCCGCCCGGGTCGCCCCGGCCGAACAGCACGGAGGCGGGCCCCTTGATCACCTCGACCCGTTCGGCGTTCGCGAGGTCGCGTTCCACCGGATAGAAGTTGATCGCCGGATTGACCAGGATGCCGTCGACGGCGAAGAGCTGCGTGGCGAAGCCGCGGATGACGTAGTTCTGCGAGCGGCCCTGCACGGTGCTGCCGGGCGTGACGTTGCTGACATTGGTGACGGCATCGGTCAGGCGCAGGTCCTGCTGGTCCGTGATCACCTGGCGCGGGACGACGTTGATCGATTGCGGCGAGTCCCGCAGGGGCGTGTCGGTCTTGGTCGCGGTCGCCGAGCGCGTGGCGCGATAGCCGACGACCGGGCCGTCCGCCCGCTCGGGGCCGGTGCCGGTGACGCTCAGTTCCGAGAGGATGACCTCGTCCTGGATCGGGCTGGATTGTGCGTGAACGACAGTCGTCGATGCCGCGAGCAGAGTAAAAACCAGCCCGTATCGCTTATTGTTTGTGCAATTGCGGTCTGAGTTTGCGACAACGGCGCGGATTGTTCGGCCTTGAGGCATAGTTTTGAGTCATTCTTAAGAAGATCGTCGCGTCGATGCGCCCTTGTCTTTGCGTACGATTGTCGGCCTGATTCAATGCGTGATTGTAATCGACGGGCTCACAGGCGCAGGAACTCATCGGACGTGTCCGGTGCGTCACACATCCCTTTGGAATGATTTTAAATCTTACGGATTGTGGAGACTTAAACGTGCGCAAATGCGCAAAATACACGTCCAGGCGTTGATGCGGGTCGCGCCCGGGCGGAGATCGACAGGCGCGCCCGTCGGCCTCTTCGAATCAGTTGCGCGCTCATCGCGTCCGAGTCCTTCGCGCGCGTCGCCGTGCATTCGGATCGGGCCCCCCGGGCGCGCGGGTCGCGGCCTGCGGCTGGCC
>NZ_VRVD01000566.1:0-3079 GCF_008040015.1 Methylobacterium sp. WL18
GGCCGGGTCGGCCCCGAGATGCAGGCGGTCGATCCGCAGCCGCGGCGAGGGCAGGAGCCGGACCTCGATCCGGCCGTCGGTCCGGGCCGGCACCCCGAGGGACCGGGTCAGGCCCCGGTCGACGAGCGCGCGCTGGGCCTGCCAATCGATGACGGGCGGAACGGCCAGAGCCGCGACGAGAACCAGGATGACGGCGCCCGCCAGCGCGGTCAGAAGATCACGCACGCTACCCGTTCCGCACTCGCTTCCGCGCGGGCCGGCATCATCGCGATGCCCCGCCGTCGCGTGCCCCCCTGGGCAACCTGTCACCGGCCATAGCACGATAAGTCCCGGACGGCGCCAGAGGCGGCCCGCATGGGCGATCCACCGTCGGGGCCGCTGCGCGGCGCGCCCTGTGCCGGGTCCCGGATCGGGCTCCGCTGCGCTCCACCGGTCCGGGAAAGGGGGGAGTTGAGGGTGAATCGCGACGCCCTGTCCCGGGCGGATGCAGCGCCAGCGGAATGCGATCCGGGACCCGGCACGAAGCGCGCCGCGCCGCCGCTCCGCCCCGAACACCCTCGACGCCGTTCGCGATTTGGTCCAGGGAAGCGGAATGCAGAATGGCCCGCACGCGCAGCCCGCCGGGGACGGCGCTCAGACCTCCATCGCCGCCCGCGCCATGGGCGCCCTCCGGCGGGACGCCGCCAGCTATCTGGAAGGGCTCAACCCCGAGCAGCGCCGCGCCGTCGAGGCGACGGAGGGTCCGGTGCTGGTGCTGGCCGGGGCCGGCACCGGCAAGACCCGGGTGCTGACCACCCGGATCGCCCACCTGATCGCCACCGGCCGCGCCCGCCCGTTCGACATCCTGTCGGTGACCTTCACCAACAAGGCCGCCCGGGAGATGAAGCTCCGGATCGGCGCGCTGATCGGCCCGGCCGGCGAGGGCATGCCCTGGCTCGGCACCTTCCACGCCATCGGCACCAAGATCCTGCGCCGGCATGCCGAGCTGGTCGGGCTGAAATCCGATTTCACCATCCTCGGCACCGACGACCAGCTGCGCCTGATGAAGCAGGTGATCGCCGACCAGAACATCGACGAGAAACGCTGGCCGGCCCGTGCGCTCGCCCACACCATCGACGGCTGGAAGAACCGCGGCCTCTCGCCCGAGCAGGTGCCGCCGGGCGAGGCCGCGTCCTTCGCGTTCGGCAAGGGCGGCGCGCTCTACACCGCCTACCAGGCCCGGCTCGCGACGCTGAACGCCGTCGATTTCGGCGATCTTCTGCTGCTCTGCCTCAAGCTCTGGCGCGAGAACCCGGACATCCTCGCCAATTACCAGGACCGGTTCCGCTACATCCTGGTGGACGAGTACCAAGACACCAACGTTGCCCAGTACCTGTGGCTGCGGCTGCTCGCGCAATCACGAAAAAACATCGCGTGCGTGGGCGACGACGACCAGTCGATCTACGGCTGGCGCGGCGCCGAGGTCGACAACATCCTGCGGTTCGAGCACGATTTTCCGGGCGCCGTGGTGGTGCGGCTGGAGCGCAACTACCGCTCCACCGGGCACATCCTGGCCGCCGCCTCGGGGCTGATCGCCAAGAACGAGAGCCGGCTCGGCAAGACCCTGCGGACCGAGGACGAGCCGGGCGAGCGCGTCACCGTCACCGGCGCCTGGGATTCCGAGGAGGAGGCGCGCCAGCTCGCCGAATCGATCGAATCCCTGCAGTCCAAGCAGCACCCCCTGTCGGAGATCGCCGTGCTGGTGCGGATCTCGGCGCAGATGCGCGAGATCGAGGACCGGTTCGTCCAGCTCGGGCTGCCCTACCGGGTGGTCGGCGGCCCGCGCTTCTACGAACGGGCCGAGATCCGCGACGCGCTGGCCTACCTGCGCGTCACCATGAACGTCAGCGACGACCTGGCCTTCGAGCGGATCGTGAACACGCCCAAGCGCGGTCTCGGCGACGCGACCCTGCAGCAGCTCCACACCTTCGGCCGGGCCAACCGCCTGCCGCTGCGGATCGCCGCCCAGCGCCTGTGCGAGACCGACGAGCTGAAGCCCCGGGTCCGGGCCACCCTGCGGGCGCTCACCGAGAGTTTTTCGCGGTGGGCCCGGCTGGTGGAGACCCAGCCGCACAGCGAGGTCGCCCAGACCATCCTGGAGGAATCCGGCTACACCGAGATGTGGCAGAAGGACCGCTCCGCCGACGCCGCCGGCCGCCTGGAGAACCTGAAGGAATTCGTCCGCTCCATGGAAGAATTCCCCGACATGGCGGCCTTCCTGGAGCACGTCTCCCTGGTGATGGAAGCCTCCGAGGCCGAGGGCGCCGAGCGGGTGTCGCTCATGACGCTCCACGCCGCCAAGGGCCTGGAATTCGACACCGTGTTCCTGCCCGGCTGGGAGGACGGCCTGTTCCCCAACCAGCGGGCGCTCGACGAGAGCGGCCGGGCCGGCCTCGAAGAAGAGCGCCGCCTCGCCCATGTCGGCCTCACCCGGGCGCGCAAGCGCGCGAAGCTGTCGTTTGCGGTCAACCGGCGGATCCACGGCCTGTGGTCCTCCACCATCCCGTCCCGGTTCATCGACGAGTTGCCGGAATCGGCGGTCGACGTGGTCGAGGCGCCCGCGCATTTCTCGGCCGGCGCCTCGCGGTTCGACCGCAACCCGACGCCGTTCGGATCGAGCTACGGCACGCCCGGCTGGCAGCGCGCCCAGGCCAACACCGCGGCCGGTGCCGGGAACCGGTCCGGCTTCGGCACCGCGCCCGGCGGACGGTCCGGCGGCCCGCGCCAGATCGAGGGCGAATTGATCGCCAAGTCGAGCGGTACGCCGTCCGCGTTCCAGGACGGCCAGCGGGTCTTCCACATGAAGTTCGGCCCCGGGACCATCGCGGGCGTCGACGGCAACAAGCTCACCGTCGACTTCGACAAGGCCGGCCGGAAGATGGTCCTCGACAGCTTCATCCAGGCTGGAACGAGCTAGAGGCTGTTATGAACTGAATGGGTGAGGTTTGCGTTTTTGGGCATGAGCGCAGGTCGTGCCGGCTATCCCTCTGACGTGTCCGATGAGGAATGGGCGCTGGTTGCGCCGTATCTGGCGCTGCTG
>NZ_VRVD01000567.1:0-3060 GCF_008040015.1 Methylobacterium sp. WL18
CCGCGCCGCCGCCGCCGGAGAAGCCGGTGCGCGAGCGCAGCGGCCTCGTCGGCATCATCAGCGGCGCCCTCACCTTCGCGGTGGCGATCGCCATCGCGGCGATGATCGGGATCACCCTGTTCCAGCGCCAGGTGCGCGAGCCGGGGCCGCTCGTGGCCGACAAGGTGGTGGTGATCCCGACCCACAGCGGCACGGGCGAGATCGCCGAGACCCTCAAGCGCGAGGGCGTGATCGGCCATACCGGCCTGTTCGAGTTCGCCGCCCGCTTCGGCGGACGGCCGGCGCTCCGGGCCGGCGAGTACATGTTCAAGGCGCATGCGAGCATCGCCGACGCCCTCGACACGGTGACCACCGGCCGGCAGGTCCAGCACGCGATCACGTTCCCCGAAGGTCTCACCTCCGAGCAGATCGTCACGCGGCTCAACGACAACGACATCCTGTCGGGCGAGATCAACGAGATCCCCCCGGAGGGCTCGCTCCTGCCCGACACCTACAAGTTCGAGCGCGGCGCCACCCGCCAGCAGATCGTGAACCTGATGCGGGCCAAGCAGCGCGAGGTTCTGAACCAGATCTGGCTCCGCCGCAGCGCCGACGTGCCGGTGCGGACCCCTGCCGAGATGGTCACCCTGGCCTCGATCGTCGAGAAGGAGACCGGCCGGGCCGACGAGCGGCCCCGGGTCGCCGGCGTGTTCATCAACCGCCTCAACAAGCGGATGAAGCTGCAATCGGACCCGACCATCGTGTACGGGCTGGTGGGCGGCCGCGGCACCCTCGGGCGCGGCATCCTGCGCTCCGAGATCGACCGGGCCACGCCCTACAACACCTACGCGATCGAGGGCCTGCCGCCTGGGCCGATCGCCAATCCCGGCCGCGCCGCCCTGGAGGCGGTGGCCAACCCGTCCCGGACCAAGGACCTGTACTTCGTGGCGGACGGCAGCGGCGGCCACGCCTTCGCCGACTCGCTGGAAGGCCACCAGCGCAACGTCGCCCGCTGGCGCGCGGTCGAGAAGAGCCGCCAGGCGCCGCCGGACGCGGTGGACAAGGTCGAGCCGGGCCCCGACCCGAGCACCCCCGGTCGGGCCTCGGCCTTCGCGCCGGACAACGCCCCGAACACCAACGCGGCCTTCGCCATCGATTCCGGCACGCCGGGCACCCGCGCCTTCGACGCCTCCGAGGGCACCCGCCTCGATCCGCTGAAGAACCGCAGCTACGATCTCGGCTCGCCCAAGACCGTCCCGGCGCTGGCCGACCCGACGCCGGCCCCGCGCGGGCGGCGGTAGGCGGAGCTTTGCGGAGCGACGGGCGCTCCCAAACGCGCCCTCATGCTGGGGTGGCGTCGCGGAGCGAAGCTCTCGAAGGAGGCCTCCGGCCGACCTCGCGATCCCTGAAGGGCTCCTTCGAGGCCGCTACGCGGCACCTCAGAGTTTGTGAGTCTTTCGGTTTTTTGCCTCTCTCGTGACCGCTCAGTCCTTGATTTGATTGAGGTCGAGAATGTCGGACATCGAAAGATTCACTGCCTCTCAGGATGAGGGTAAGGGTGGGATATCCGCCGCGTTGCCCGTCGCGCTTCGTCATTGCGAGCGTCGCGAAGCGACCCAGGGCAGCGCGCGATCTGCGAATGCGGCGTTTGACCGGGTTGCTTCACTGCGTTCGCAATGACGGCGCTCGATGATAGCTTCGCGCATACGCTCGAAGCTGCACCCGGCCGCGCGCTCTGCCCAAGAGGCCTGCTGCCTCTCGCCGCCGAAGACGTTGATTGTTCAACGATCAGGACTCGCATCGGCGTCGGACCATCCGCCTCGTCATCCCGGGGCCGCGAAGCGGAACCCGGGATCCATACCCGCTGACGGATCCGGGTCCCGCATTGTCGGCGGATCTGGGTTCCGGGCTCGCCTCCGGCGCCCCGGAATGACGGGACGGGAGCTGAGCGCTCGCGCCACGCTCGAGTCTTCAGGACGAGGATGTTCCCTGGGCGGCGATACACCCGGAACCATGTCCTGTGGAGACCACCGGGAATCCGGATGCGCGCTCTCGGAAGCCTGCTCGATCGGCCTTCTCCAATCCCCCGCCCTCGTCCTCAAGGGCCCCACCCTTGGCGGGCCCTGGGTGGCTTGATCGCCCGCAGCCTAATCGCCGCCGTACGTTGACCGCTCCAACCTAAAGCTGCATGAGAAGAGATCGGTTCGCCTTAGGGTCAAACCATGCACGTGGGTCCTGCGCCCGGTGACGACAGCTTCGGCCGCCTCATCGCGCTCAATGCAAAAGTCAACGCGATCAGGAACAGGGCGGAGACGGCGCTTCGGCACGCCGAGGGCGTGCGGGTCGATCTTCACGTTCTGAAGGACAAGCTGGACCGGATACTGACCGCGCCGCCCATCGGGTGCATGTCCTCGCGCGCCGCAGATGACCCAACCACCACACATCCCCAACCGTCATCGCAACCTCTGCTCGTCGCGCTCGACGCGATCGGACTGCAGGCGGCCAGTTTGCCCAGGCTGACGGAGGATCTTTGCGCAGCTTACGAAACAGCCCGGGAGGATGGGGACGAGGCTAAGATGGAGATCATCGGGACCGCTCTCCGGCACCTTGGACAGCACTACGCGGCGCAGATCGGACCGCGGGCTGCGGGCGTCGCCGTCAACTGAAGTGTTCTGGAGCGACGAACCGATGGGCGAGCACGGCGACACCATAAGCCAACTCGAGGCGATCGCAGCCACGCTGGGGGTTCCGGTCGCTGCCTTCTACCATTCCGGCGCGCCGCCGCCGTTCGACGGCGGCCTGTCCGAGATCCAACGCATCATGATGGATCTCCTGCGGGCTTTGGAGTCCATGTCGGACCCCGAGGCCCGCAGCCGCTGCGCTGAGGCGATCGGCAAGGCGATCCTCCATGTGGAACAGCCCAAGGTCAAAACCGCCAAAACCAAAGGCCATTGACGGCTGAACGTCCGCGACAGGCTGATGTCGTTGGCCTTGGCGCACAGGGTGTTGGCCTCGCGGCCGAACTCCTGGGCCAGGAAATCCAGGCGCCGGCCGATCGCGCCGCCCGCCGCGAGCAACTCC
>NZ_VRVD01000568.1:0-3057 GCF_008040015.1 Methylobacterium sp. WL18
CCCCACGCCCAGCACCGTGAGGCCGAGGGTGCGGCCGGGCGCCGTCCAGCCGCGGCGCCTGGCTAGGACGACCAGGAGCAGCAGGTTGACCCACTGGCTGACCGCGGTGGCGAGCGCCAGGCCGGTGACGCCGTAGGGCCCGGTGAGCCAGAGCTTGAGCGCGACGTTGACCCCGATCGCCGTCAGCGACGCCCAGAGCGGGGTCTTGGTGTCCTGGCGGGCGTAGAAGCTCGCCACCGCGCTGCGCACCAGCACCACGGCGGGCAGGGCGAGCCCGTAGGCCGCCAGCACCGAGGCGGCCCGGGCGGCATCCTCGGCCCCGAAGGCGCCGCGCTGGAACAGGGCCGCCATGATCAGGCCCGGGATGGTCAGGAACGCCACCATGAACGGCGCCGACAGGGCCAGGGAGAACCCCGCCGCCCGGTTCTGCGCCGCGTGCGCGCCGGCGACGTCGCCGGAAGCGATCCGCCGGCTCATCTCCGGCAGCAGCACGGTGCCGGCCGCGATCGCGATCACCCCGAACGGCAGCTGGTAGAGCCGGTCGGCGTAGTACAGGGCCGAAACCGCGCCGGTGGGCAGCCAGCTGGCGATGATCGTGTCGGCGAAGGTGGCGATCTGGAAGCCGGCCGCCCCGATCACCGCGGGCCCGAGCACCACGAAGAACCGCTTCAGCGCCGGGTCGGAGCGCGGCACGGCCAGGTCCGGCATCACCCGGGCCCGGCGGCAGCCCCACCACAGCAGGCCGAACTGCAGCACCCCGGAGACCGCAACGCCCCAGGCCGCCGCGTAGGCGGCGTTGGGGAACAGGAAGCTGAGCGACAGGGCCGCCAGCATCGTGAGGTTGAGCAGCACCGGGGCGCCTGCCGCCACGGCGAAGCGCCGGTGGGCGTTAAGGATGCCCGACAGCAGCGTCACCAGGGTCATGAACAGCAGGTACGGGAAGGTGATCCGGGTCAGCGCCACCGCGAGCTGGAAGCGCTCGCCGTCCTCGGCGAATCCCGGCGCCAGGGCGTGCACCACCCAGGGCATCGCCGGCAGGGCGAGGTTGAGCAGCACGAGCTGCACGATCAGCATCAGGGTGAAGACGCGGTCGGCGAAGTGATGGGCCGCCCCGGAGGCGCCGGCCTCGGCGAGCCCGGCATAGGCCGGCACGAAGGCGGTGTTGAACGCGCCCTCGCCGAAGATCGCGCGGAAATGGTTCGGCAGCCGGAACGCGACCACGAAGGCGTCGGCCATCGGCCCCGCGCCCATCACGGCGGCCATCACCACGTCCCGGGCGAAACCGGTGACGCGCGAGACCAGGGTCCAGCCGCCCACCGAGAGGATGGAGCGGATCATGGACGGCAAACTCCCCTCCCCCCTCTGCGGGGGAGGGGGGCCACGTATTGCCTCGCGAAGACCGCGACGAGCCCCCTCTCCCGTGCGGGAGAGGGTTGGGGTGAGGGATCAGGTCTGTCCGGAGAGGTCGCACCCCTCACCCTGTCCCTCTCCCGCACGGGAGAGGGGACCCGTGCCTCGTCCGGCGATGTCTGAATCGGGTTTCCCGCAGAGCAGGAAGAGGGCGATGAGAGAGTCGTCGCGTTGGGAAGATGGGAAGGAATGGCCGGACCCTTCTGCACCGGGTCATCCGGCAACGGGCGCATCAAGAGCCGGTTTCGGCCGCTACCTCAAGGGCGCCGCGGACACGATCGGTCCGCGACGCCAGCTCATGGATACCGGATCAGGCGGTCGCCTCGCCGTGCAGCTTCTCGACGTACTCCCAGTTCACCAGGTTCTCGATGAACGCCTTGAGGTAGTCGGGCCGGCGGTTGCGGTAATCGATGTAGTAGGAGTGCTCCCACACGTCGACGCCCAGGATCGGCTTGGCGCCGTGGACCAGCGGGTTCTCGCCGTTGGGGGTCTTCAGGATCGCGAGCTTGCCGTCCTTGACGGCGAGCCAGGCCCAGCCCGAGCCGAACTGGCTGACGCCCGCCTGGATGAAGTCCGCCTTGAACTTCTCGGCCCCGCCCAGGTCCTCGTCGATCTTCTTGGCGATCGCGCCGGGGATCGCGCCGCCGCCATTGGGCTTCATCCAGTTCCAGAAATGGAGGTGGTTGAAGTGCTGGCCGGCGTTGTTGAAGAGCGGCTGGTTGGTGTTGTAGGCGGCCTTGACGATCTCCTCGACGCTCTTGCCCTGGAGATCCGTGCCCTCGAGCAGCTTGTTGCCGGTATCGACGTAGGCCTTGTGGTGCTTGTCGTGGTGAAACTCGAGGGTTTCCTTCGACATGTACGGCCCGAGCGCGTCGTAGGCGTAGGGCAGTTCCGGCAGCGTGAAGGTCATAGGGTCTGTCTCCGCTTGAGGCACGATGCGGAAGCGCCGGGTCCGGCGTTCCGCGCTTAACCGTGCGATAACAAGAAGCTGGGGCCGGCCGTGTTTCACGGGAAACAGCGGCCCGCGCCAGCCATGGGCGGCCTCGTCCCCGGCGGGGGCTTCCGGGTCACGGTCAGTAGGTAAGTCGGTGCCCGCGCGACGGCAACGCCGTTGCGGCCAGGCTTGACGCGAAGTTCCGGCGGATGCGCGTGCCGCCGGCGCGGACGTCCCGCCCGAGAACCGGTATCCCGGGCAATCTCGCCATCGGGTTTTGCAATATGACCGCAAGGCCTTACTGTGCGCCACGCCGTAAGCGTCGGCGGTTAGCCGGCCCATCTCTAGAGAGTAACATGATCGCTGCGCTGTTCGCGCTCGCCGCCGCCATGGCCATCGGGGGCTGCGCCGCCGTGATCCAGGGCTTTCCCTATGTGCGTCTGGAGAGCGGCCTCGCGATGGTGATCGCGGGATCGGTCGCGGCCTCGTCGGGCGCCGTGCTGTTCGGGATCGGCGTGCTCGCCCTGGTGTTCCGGCGGCTGGAGCGGACGATCGGACTGCGCCCGGCGCTGAGTTCGGCCGCATCCGGCCCCGTCGTCGAGGGCGCGCCGCGTCTGCCGCCGGTGCTGCCGGCCGCCCCCGCCTTCATCGTGCCCCCGATCGTCGAGCCGGCCTTCGATCCCGAGCGGCCGCGGATCGAGCCCAGCCTGCGC
>NZ_VRVD01000569.1:0-3049 GCF_008040015.1 Methylobacterium sp. WL18
GCGCGCGGGTGACGGCGGTCGACCGCTCGGCGCCGCGGCTGGAGCGCCTCCGCGAGAACGTCGCCCGCCTCGGCCTCGACGTCGAGATCGCGGTCTCCGACGCCCTGGCCTTCCAGGCCCAGGACCACGACGCGGTGCTGCTCGACGCCCCGTGCTCGGCCACCGGCACGATCCGGCGCCACCCCGACGTGGCCTGGACCAAGTCGAAGTCCGACATCATCCGGCTGTCGCTGCTCCAGGTCAGGCTCCTCCAGAGCGCGGCCGAGTTGGTGCGCCCGGGCGGCCGGCTGGTCTACTGCACCTGTTCGCTGGAGCCCGAGGAGGGCGAGGCACAGATCGCCGCCTTCCTGGCCCGGGACACCCGCTTCGCGCGCGTGCCGGTGCGGCCGGAGGAGATCGGCGGCGCGACCGAGATGATCGATGGCAACGGCGACCTGCGCACCCTGCCGTGCCACCTGCCCGAGGTCCCGGGCGCCCGCGGCGGCCTGGACGGCTTCTTCGCGAGCCGGCTCGAGCGCGTGGGGTGAGGAGCGCTCCCCGGTCTCCGCCGCCATCGCGGGCGCAGCGCGGCAACCGAGCGGAGCGTTCGCGGATGCAGACCCATCGACTGGCACGCCGCTCAAGACAATATTCCTATTTTGTTCTCATTAGCCGTCACCTGTCCGTCGGCGCTGCGGGAGTGATCCCGCGCGTATCTGGCCGACACCTGGGTTCCCGCGGCATCCCGCGTCCGGCGCGATTGGGTTTTCTTGGGCCATGCCCCCGGCGCCGCAGGCGCGTGGGGACGAGGATGCATATCCGGCAGTCGCGTTCGCAACCTTGATTCGATCCGGTTGGCCTGGATCGACTAGGTTGGCGGATGAATATCCGCAGCAGACATCTTTCGGCCGGGGATCGACAGGTTTTTGTCACACTTCGTTCGCGGAGTGAGGCGGAGCCGCCGTTGAGGCGGGGAACGATTATCGCTAGCGTGCCGGCAAATCGGGAGGCTGCACGGCAACCGTGCACGGGATGGATATGGCACACGCAACCCACGCGACCACTGCGCCCGGCGCTCCCCGCGAGCCCTGGTACAAGGTCCTCTATATCCAGGTCCTGATCGCCATCGTGCTCGGCGTCCTGCTCGGCTGGTACGACCCGGCCACCGGCAAGGCGATGAAGTGGCTCGGCGACGCCTTCATCGGCCTGATCAAGATGATGATCGCGCCGATCATCTTCTGCACCATCGTGCACGGCATCGCGTCGGTCGGCGACCTCAAGAAGGTCGGCCGGGTCGGCGTGAAGGCGCTGGTCTATTTCGAGGTCGTCTCCACCCTGGCCCTGTTGATCGGCGTGCTGGTCGGCGAGGTGATCCGGCCCGGCGCAGGCTTCAACGCCGACCCGACGAAGCTCGATGCCAGCAAGGTCGCGAGCTACGCCAACAAGGCGGCGGCCGATTCCACCGTCGCCCACATCCTGGCGATCATCCCCAAAAGCTTCTTCGATCCCTTCGCCACCGGCGACCTGCTCCAGGTGCTGCTGATCTCGATCCTCACCGGCGTCGTCGTCACCAGCCTCGGCGCGCGCGCCGCCGCGGTGAACAGCGCGATCGACACCGCCGGGCAGATCTTCTTCAAGATCATCGGCATCGTGGTGAAGCTCGCCCCCGTGGGCGCCTTCGGCGCCATGGCGTTCACGATCGGCGAGTACGGCATCCAGAAGGTCTACGACCTCGCCTGGCTGGTCGGCACCTTCTACGTCACCGCGATCCTGTTCGTGGTCGTGGTGCTGGGCAGCATCGCCAAGGTCGCGGGCTTCTCGATCTTCCGCTTCCTCGCCTACATCAAGGACGAGTTGCTGATCGTGGTCGGCACGTCGTCCTCGGAAACAGTGCTGCCGCAGCTGATGACCAAGATGCGCCGGCTCGGTGCCTCGGATTCGGTGGTCGGCCTTGTGGTCCCGACCGGCTACTCGTTCAACCTCGACGGCACCAACATCTACATGACGCTCGCCACGCTGTTCCTGGCGCAGGCGGTGGGTGCGGACCTGACCTTCGCGCAATACGCGACGATCATCCTGGTGGCGATGCTGACCTCGAAGGGCGCCTCCGGCGTCACGGGTGCCGGCTTCATCACTCTGGCGGCCACGCTCTCGGCGATCCCGAACAGCCCGGTCCCGGTCGCCGCCATGACCCTGGTGCTCGGTATCGACAAGTTCATGTCCGAGTGCCGCGCGCTCACCAACCTCGTCGGCAACGGCGTCGCCTGCGTGGTGGTCAGCCGCTGGGAGGGCGAGCTCGACATGGCCAAGCTCAACGAGGTCATGGCCCACCCGGTCGCGATCGGCACCGACATCTCCGATCACGCGCCGCAGCCGATGGGGACCGACACCAAGGTCACCAAGGTCGCCGCGGCGGAGTGATGCCGGCACCCAGCGGGCGGGCGCGCCTCGGCATCGATCTCGGCGGCACCAAGATCGCCGGGATCGTGCTGGATTCCCGCGGCGCGACCCTGGCCGAGGCCCGGGTCCCGGCCCCGCGCGGCGATTACCGGGGCACCCTCGAGGCCCTGGCCGCCCTGGTGGAGCGCCTGGAATCCGAAGCCGGCACCCCGTCCCGCGCGCCTTGCAGCGTCGGCGTCGGCATGCCCGGCAGCCTGTCGCCGGCGACCGGCCTCGTGCGCAACGCCAACTCCCACTGGCTCAACGGTCATCCGTTCGGGATCGACCTCGCGCGGCGGCTCGACCGCCCGGTCCGGATCGAGAACGACGCCAATTGCCTCGCGGTCTCGGAGGCGGTCGACGGCGCCGGGTCCGGCGCCCGGGTGGTCTGGGCGGTGATCCTGGGCACAGGGGTCGGATCGGGCATCGCCATCGACGGCCGCGTGCTCACCGGCCGCAACGGCATCGCGGGCGAGTGGGGCCACGGCCCCCTGCCGGCACCCACCCCCGACGAGCGGCCCGGACCGGATTGCTATTGCGGTCGCCGGGGCTGCGTCGAGACCTGGCTGTCCGGGCCCGGCCTCGCCGCCGACCATGCCCGGCGGCACGGCGGCCATGGCACCGCCGAGGC
>NZ_VRVD01000056.1:0-16003 GCF_008040015.1 Methylobacterium sp. WL18
CCTCGCCGCTCCGTTCCCGCTCGGCGCCGAGGGCACCACCGGCTGGCTGCAGGCGGCCGCCGAGGCGTTCGACGTTGCCGACGAATCCTTCGCGGCAGCGACCGCGGCCGGTCGCGCTAGGGCTCAGACCGCGCTTGCGGCCCACCGCGAAAATCTCACTGGCAAGCGGGTGTTCTTCTTCCCCGACTCCCAGCTCGAAGTGCCGCTTGCCCGGTTCCTCGCCCGCGAACTCGGCGCGGAACTCGTCGAGGTCGGGACCCCGTACCTCCACCGGGCGCATCTGGCGGCCGAGATCGAGATGCTGCCGGCGGGGACCCGCGTGACCGAGGGCCAGAGCCTCGACGACCAGATGGACCGCTGCCGGGCGGCGCGTCCGGACCTCACAGTCTGCGGCCTCGGTCTCGCCAACCCGCTTGAGGCCGAGGGCCTGTCGACCAAGTGGTCGATCGAGCTGCTGTTTACGCCCGTGCAGGGCTACGAGCAGGCCGGCGACCTTGCCGAATTGTTCGCGCGTCCGCTCCGGCGTCGCGCGCTGTTGGAGGTGTAGGGCGATGCAGCTCACCCTCTGGACCTACGAAGGCCCCCCGCATATCGGCGCGATGCGCGTCGCCACCGCGATGACCGGGCTGCACTACGTGCTGCACGCACCGCAGGGCGATACCTACGCGGACTTGCTGTTCACGATGATCGAGCGGCGCGATGCCCGCCCGCCGGTCACCTACACGACCTTCCGGGCGCAGGATCTCGGCCGCGATACCGCCGAGCTGTTCAAGACCTCGGTCGCCGCCGCCTACGCGCGCTTCCAGCCGCAGGCGATGATCGTCGGCGCCTCCTGCACCGCCGAGCTGATCCAGGACGATCCGGGCGGGCTGGCCAAGGCCCTCGACCTACCGATCCCGGTGATCCCGCTGGAGCTGCCGGCCTATCAGAAGAAAGAGAACTGGGGCGCGTCAGAGACCTTCTATCGGCTGGTCCGGGCGCTCGCCGGAGCCCCGGGCCCGCGTCCAGCGCGCGAGCCGGGCCGGCGTCCGCTCTGCAACATCCTCGGCCCGACGGCGCTCGGCTTTCGCCACCGCGACGACCTGATCGAGATCCGCAGGCTGCTCGATACGCTCGGGGTCGACGTGAACGTGGTGGCGCCGCTGGGTGCCAGCCCGGCCGACCTCGGTCGCCTCAAGGAGGCCGACTTCAACGTCGTGCTCTACCCGGAGACCGCTCGCAGCGCAGCCGAGTATCTGAAGAAGAGTTTCGGGCAGCCGTTTACCCGTGAGGTGCCGCTCGGCGTCGGCGCCACGCGCCGCTTCGTCGCCGAGGTTGCGGACCTCGCCGGCCTCGATCCGGCGCCGCTCCTCGACGGCCCCGGCTCGCGGCTCCCGTGGTACTCGCGCTCTGTCGATTCGACCTACCTGACCGGCAAGCGCGTCTTCGTGTTCGGCGACGCCACGCACGCCATCGGCATCGCCCGGATGGCGGCGCGGGAGCTCGGCTTCACCGTCGTCGGCCTTGGAACCTACAGCCGCGAATTCGCCCGCGAAGTTCGGGCCGAGGCCGCCGAGCACGGCGTCGAGGCTCTGGTCACCGACGATTATCTCGACGTCGAGGCCGCGATCCGCGCCGCCGCCCCCGAGTTGGTCCTCGGGACCCAGATGGAGCGCCACGTCGCCAAGCGGCTCGGCATCCCCTGTGCGGTCATCTCAGCCCCGATCCACGTCCAGGACTTCCCGGCGCGCTACGCTCCGCAATTGGGTTTCGAGGGCGCCAACGTCCTGTTCGACACCCTGGTCCATCCGTTGATGATGGGCTTGGAGGAGCACCTGCTCGGGATGTTCCGGGAGGACCCCGAATTCCACGACGGCGTCGGGCCCTCGCATCTCGGCGGCAACGCCCTCGCGGTCTCCACGCCGGAAGCATCCGAGGCGGCCGATCCGGCACCGCCGGCGGCGATCCTCCTCGACGAGGACGTCGTGATCACGGCCGCGTCCTGGGCGCCCGAGGCCGAGAAGGAGCTGAAGAAAATCCCGTTCTTCGTGCGCGGCAAAGCGCGCAGCAACACGGAGAAATTCGCCCGTGAGCGGCGGCTGCCGCTCATCACCCTCGAAACCCTCTACGACGCCAAGGCGCATTATGGCCGCTAGAGCGCTCACCGCCGGCCAGGCGGCCGGCTCGGCCAAGGCGGACGCATCCAAGCGTCGGCCGCCGATCCGAGTCGTCATCGTCACGCTCGACAACCACCTCGCGAGCGCGGTGGAGCGGGCACGCCTGCGCCTGCGGTCCGAGATGCCGGGGGTGGTGCTCGGCTTCCATGCCGCGGCGGAGTGGGACAACGATCCCGCCTCGCTCGACGCCTGCCGGGGTGACATCGCGCAGGCCGACATCGTGCTTTCGGCCATGCTGTTCATGGATGAGCACGTCCGGGCGATCCTCCCGGCGCTCGCGGCCCGGCGCGACGATTGCGACGCGATGGTCGGCTGCATGTCGGCGAGCGCGGTGGTGAAGACGACCAGGCTCGGCCGCTTCGATATGAGCGGCAACAAGCGCAGCGCCCTCGACTTCCTGAAGAAGCTGCGTGGCAAGCCCGGCCAGCAGGGCAATGCTGGCCGGCAGATGGCGCTGGTGCGCAAGCTGCCGAAGATCCTGCGCTTCATTCCGGGCTCGGCGCAGGACGTGCGCGCCTATTTCCTGACCCTGCAATACTGGCTCGCCGGCTCGGACGAGAACGTCGCCGCCCTGGTCCGCTTCCTGGTGCACCGCTACGCCGCCGGCGCCCGCGTGGCGTGGCGCGAGGGACCGGCCGCGCCTGCCCCGCTCGACTATCCCGAGACCGGCCTCTACCACCCCCGCCTGGCCGGCCGGATGGGCCAGGATCCGTCCCGGCTGCCCCGCAACACCGACGCGAAGGGCCGCGTCGGGCTGCTGCTGATGCGCAGCTACGTGCTGGCCGGCAACACCGCCCATTACGACGGGGTGATCGCCGCCCTCGAAGCCCGGGGCCTTGAGGTGGTGCCGGCCTTCGCCAGCGGCCTCGACAACCGTCCGGCCGTGGACGCCTTCTTCATGCAGGACGGGCGCGCCCGCATCGACGCCCTGGTGTCGCTCACCGGCTTCTCGCTCGTCGGCGGCCCGGCCTACAACGACGCCGCCGCCGCCGAGGCGATGTTGGCCCGGCTCGACGTGCCCTACATCGCCGCCCAGGCGCTGGAATTCCAGACGATCGAGCAGTGGGAGGCGGGCGAGCGCGGCCTGTCACCCGTGGAGGCGACCATGATGGTCGCGATTCCCGAACTCGACGGCGCCACCGCGCCGATGGTGTTCGGCGGCCGCTCGTCGGCCTCCGGCAGCGACAACGCCCGGGACATGCGCGCCCATCCCGAACGGGTCGCGCGGCTGGCCCAGCGGGTGCGGAGCCTCGTGTCCCTACGCAGGACGCCCAAGGCCGAGCGTAAGATCGCCGTGGTGCTGTTCAACTTCCCGCCGAATGCCGGCGCCACCGGCACGGCGGCGTTCCTGTCGGTTTACGCCTCGCTGCTCAACACCCTGAAGGGCCTGGCCGGGGAAGGCTACACCGTGGATGTCCCGGAGACCGTCGACGCCCTGCGCAACGGGATCCTCGAGGGCAACGCCAAGCGCTACGGGACCCAGGCCAACGTCCACGCCCGCATCCCGGCGGAGAACCACGTGCGCCGGGAGACCTACCTGGCCGAGATCGAGGCCCAGTGGGGCCCGGCACCTGGCCGCCACCAGACCAACGGCGCCGACCTGTTCGTGCTCGGCGCGCAGTTCGGTAACGTCTTCGTCGGGGTGCAGCCGGCCTTCGGCTACGAGGGCGACCCGATGCGGCTGCTGTTCGAGCGCGGCTTCGCGCCGACGCACGCGTTCTCGGCCTTCTACCGCTACCTGCGCGAGGATTTTTCCGCCGACGCCGTGCTGCATTTCGGGACGCACGGGGCGCTCGAATTCATGCCCGGCAAGCAGACCGGCCTGTCCGAGGCCTGCTGGCCGGAGCGGATGATCGGGGCGCTGCCGAACATCTACCTCTACGCCGCCAACAACCCGTCCGAGGGGACGCTCGCGAAGCGCCGCTCCGCCGCGACCCTGGTGAGCTACCTCACCCCGAGTCTGGCCACCGCCGGGTTGTATCGCGGGCTGCTCGACCTGAAGAGCTCGATGGAGCGCTGGCGCGGGCTCGATCTCGAAGCGGCGGCCGAGCGCGAGACCCTCGCCCGGATGATCCAGGACCAGGGCGCGGCCCTCGACCTCGTGGCCGCCGAGCCGGCCTGGACCGGCGATCTCGGCGTCCGGGTCGGCGACCTCTGGTCCGCCGTTCAGGAGTTGGAGCAGACCCTGATCCCGCACGGGCTGCACGTGGTCGGCGAAGGTGTCCCGGAGGAGGAGCGGATCGATCTGCTGCTCGCCCTGGCGGAGGCCTCGCACGGGCTGAAGCCGGACCGTGCGGGCATAGCCGCCCTGGTCGCCGGCGCCGGCATCGAGACCGCCTTCGCGGCCTCCGGGCTGCCCGGCGATCCCGAGACCCGCACCGCCTTCTCGGACCTCGCCCGGAGCGAAACCCTGCTGGCGCGGGACCACGAGGTCCCGGCCCTGCTGCGGGCGCTCGACGGCCGCTTCATCCCGCCGGTGGCCGGGGGCGACCTTCTGCGCAACCCCGCGATCCTGCCGACCGGACGCAACATCCACGGCTTCGACCCGTACCGCCTGCCCTCGACCTTCGCGGTGGCCGATGGCGTCCGGCAGGTCGAGCGCATCCTCGAGCGCTTCGCCGCAGACGGCAAACCCTATCCCGAGAGCGTCGCCCTGGTCCTGTGGGGGACCGACAATCTCAAGAGCGAGGGCGGCCCGATCGCGCAGGCGCTGGCCCTGATCGGCGCAGCCCCGCGCTTCGACGGCTACGGCCGGCTCAGCGGCGCCGAGCTGATCCCGTTGGAAACCCTCGGCCGCCCGCGGATCGACGCGGTGGTCACCCTCTCGGGTATTTTTCGAGATTTGCTGCCGCTCCAGACCAAGCTCCTCGCGGAAGCATCCTTCCTCGCCGCTACAGCCGACGAGCCGCTGGAAAAGAACTTCGTCCGGAAGCACGCGCTGGCAATCCAGGCGGAGCAGGGCTGCGACTTGGAGACCGCTGCGCTGCGGGTCTTCTCGAACGCCGAGGGCGCCTACGGAGCCAACGTCAACCAACTGGTCGATTCGGGGGCCTGGGACGACGATGCCGAGCTGTGCGAGACGTTCTCGCGGCGCAAGAGCTTCGCGTATGGCCGCACGGGCAAGCCGGCGCCGCAGCGGGCCCTGATGCAGGCGGTGCTGGCTTCGGTCGACATGGCCTACCAGAACCTCGACTCGGTCGAGGTCGGCGTCACCTCGGTGGACCATTACTTCGACGGGCTCGGCGGCATGGGCCGGGCGGTGGCGAAGGCCCGCGGCGCGGCGGTGCCGATCTACATCAGCGACCAGACCCGCGGGGAGGGGCGCGTGCGCTCCCTGGAGGAGCAGGTGGCGCTGGAGACGCGCACCCGCATGCTCAACCCGAAATGGTACGAAGGCCTGCTCGGCCACGGCTACGAGGGCGTGCGCCAGATCGAATCCCACCTGACCAACACGGTCGGCTGGTCGGCCACCGCCAACGCGGTCCAGCCCTGGATCTACGAGCGGATCACCGAGACCTACGTGCTCGACCCGGCCATGCGCGAACGCATGGCCTCCCTCAACCCCACCGCCTCCGCCAAGGTCGCCCAACGGCTGATCGAGGCTCACCGGCGCGGCTTCTGGACTCCGAACGCAGAGATGCGGGACGCCCTCGACCGGGCCGAGGAGGAATTGGAAGATCGTCTCGAAGGCGTCACCGCAGGAGTCGCCGCATGAACATCGCCATTCGCAACCCGGTCGTTGCCCGGAAGGAAGAAGGCAGTCTCCAGGTCGCCCTCGACCCGGACCTGAAGATCGACACCGCGAAGGTGTTCGCGGTCTACGGCAAGGGCGGGATCGGCAAGTCCACCACCTCGTCGAACCTGTCGGTGGCGTTCTCGAAGCTCGGCAAGCGGGTGCTGCAGATCGGCTGCGACCCAAAGCATGACTCGACCTTCACGCTGACCAAGCGACTCGCCCCGACGGTCATCGACGCCCTGGAAGCGGTGAACTTCCATTCGGAGGAGCTGCGCGTCGAGGACTTCGTGGTCGAGGGCTACAACGGCGTGATGTGCGTCGAGGCCGGCGGGCCGCCCGCGGGCACGGGCTGCGGCGGCTACGTGGTCGGCCAGACCGTGAAGCTCCTCAAGGAGCATCACCTGCTCGAGGATACCGACGTCGTCGTGTTCGACGTGCTGGGCGACGTGGTCTGCGGCGGCTTCGCCTCACCGCTCCAGCATGCCGACCGGGCGCTGATCGTCACCGCCAACGACTTCGACTCGATCTTCGCGATGAACCGGATCGTGGCGGCGATCCATGCCAAGTCCAAGAACTACCCGGTGCGGCTCGGCGGCGTCATCGCCAACCGCTCGGCCAAGACCGACGAGATCGACCGGTTCAACGACGCGGTCGGCCTGAAGCGGCTGGCGCACTTTCCCGACCTCGACGTGGTCCGCCGCTCGCGGCTCAAGAAGTCGACCCTATTCGAAATGGAATCCACCCCGGAGCTCGACGCCGTGACGGCCGAGTACATGCGGCTGGCCGAGACGCTCTGGGCCGGCGGGGAGCCATGCGAGGCCCTGCCGATGAAGGACCGCGACCTGTTCGAATTTTTGGGATTCGATTGATGGCGGGCGCCAGCTACGACACCCGCAGGGGTGAACTGACCACCTACTTCGACCGCACCGCGGTCGAGGCCTGGTCGCGCCTGACCTCCGATGCGCCGGTGAGCCGGATCCGCGCCACCGTGCGGGCCGGCCGGGACGCGATGCGCGGGACGCTGCTCTCCTGGCTGCCCGCCGACATGACCGGCCTGCGCCTGCTCGATGCCGGCTGCGGTACCGGGGCGCTCAGCGTCGAGGCCGCACGGCGCGGCGCGGAAGTTGTCGCTATCGACGTCTCGCCGACCCTGGTCGAACTCGCACGGGAGCGCCTGCCGGCGATATCCGGCGCCGGCCGGATCGACTTCCGCGTCGGCGACATGCTCGACCCGGATCTCGGCCGCTTCGACCACGTGGTCGCGATGGATTCGCTGATCCATTACCGCGCCGCCGACATCGTCCGGGCCCTCGCTGTCCTGGGCGCCCGCACCGACGGCTCGGTGCTGTTCACGGTGGCGCCCCGCACGGCGCTGCTGACCCTGATGCACGCGGCCGGACAGTTCTTCCCCCGCGGCGACCGCTCGCCGGCGATCGTTCCGGTGACGGAGGGCGGGCTCCGGCGGCGCATCTCTTCGGAGCCGGCGCTCGACCGGTTCGCCTGGGCGCGGAGTCACAGGGTCAACAGCGGTTTCTACCTGTCGAACGCGGTTGCGCTGACACGGACGCGCCCGTCCGGGCCTTCCGAACGCGGGGACGCGACCCGGCCCGGGGCGTCGTCATGAGTACGGCCTCCCAGAAACTCACCCGCGCCCTGATGCGCCTCGGCCCGGCGATCCTGCCCTTCGCGGACGCCGCCACCGTCGAGTTGCCGATGGGGCGTCTGCTGCGGCTCGCCCTGTTCCAGGTCACGGTCGGTATGGCGGCGGTGCTGCTGATCGGCACGCTCAACCGGGTGATGATCGTCGAACTCGGCGTGCCGGCCTGGATCGTCGCCGTGATGCTTGCCCTGCCGCTGATCTTCGCGCCGTTGCGGGCCCTGGTCGGGTTCCGTTCGGACACGCACCGCTCGGTCCTGGGCTGGCGGCGGGTGCCGTATATCTGGTTCGGCACCCTGCTCCAGTTCGGCGGCCTGGCGATCATGCCGTTCGCGCTGCTGATCCTGTCCGGCGACACCACCGGCCCACTCTGGGTTGGGGACGTGGCGGCGGCCTTCGCGTTCCTGCTGGTCGGAGCCGGTCTGCACACCACCCAGACGGTCGGCCTCGCCCTCGCCACCGACCTCGCCCCCGCGCATGCCCGGCCGAAGGTGGTGGCCCTGCTATGCGTCGCGCTGCTGTTCGGCATGATGGCAAGCGCCCTCCTGTTCGGGCTGTTCCTGGCCCACTTCTCCCCCGTGCGGCTGATCCAGGTGATCCAGGGCGCGGCCCTGGTGACCATCGTGCTGAACGGGATCGCCCTGTGGAAGCAGGAGCCGCGCGACCCGAACCGGAGCCGGACCGCCCCGGCGCGGGACTTCCGCTCCTCCTGGCGCGACTATGCCGGGCAGGGTGCCGCGCGGCGGCGCCTCGTGGCGATCGGGCTCGGCACCGCGGGGTTCTCGATGCAGGATATCCTTCTGGAGCCCTATGGCGGCCAGATCCTCCATCTCTCGGTCGGGGCGACCACGGCACTGACAGCGCTTCTCGCCGCCGGCGGTGGGCTCGGCCTGCTGATTGCCGCCCGCTGGCTCGGGCGCGGCGGCGACCCGTTCCGGGTCTCGGCGGTGGGCGTCGGCATCGGCATCCTGGCGTTCTCGGCGGTGGTCTTCGCGGCGCCGCTGGCCTCGTCCGACCTGTTCGCGGCCGGTGTGAGCCTGATCGGGCTGGGCGGCGGCCTGTTCGCCCACGGCACGCTCACCGCCTCGATGAACCGCGCCGGCCCCGAGGATACCGGGCTGGCGCTCGGGGCCTGGGGCGCCGTGCAGGCGACCGCAGCCGGCCTCTCGATCGCCGCCAGCGGCGTGGTGCGCGACGTCGGCGGCGCCATCGCCCAGTCGGGGGTGCTTGGCGAGGGCATGAACGAGCCCGCGATCGGCTACCTCATCGTCTACCACATCGAGATCGCCCTCCTGTTCGCGGCCCTGATCGCCCTGGGTCCGCTCGTGCGGGAGGACGCGCGTGCAACGGTTCGAGATCGCCTCGGCGGCACCCTTGCCGAACGGACGGCCTGAGACTCGGGGAGGACAACCATGCCAACCGGCGCCATTACGGGTTACGTCGACGTCGCCCAGGTCGTGCTCTACGCCTTCTTCATCTTCTTCGCCGGCCTTGTGTTCTGGCTGCGCCGGGAAGATCGCCGGGAGGGCTATCCGCTGGAGAACGAGATCGTCGGTCGCCGCAAGGCGCCGGATCCGGTCCTGATCCCGCGCTCCAAGGCGTTCCACCTGCCGGGCGGCGAGACCACCTACGCGCCGCAGGCGATGCAGGGCCGCGACGACATCGAGACCGGGATCCCGGCCCGCAAGGTCGAGCCCTGGCCCGGCGCGCCGTACGAGCGGACCGAAACGTCGCTCCAGGCCGGCGTCGGCCCCGGTTCCTGGGTCGTCCGCCACGACGTCCACGACAGGACCTGGGACGACGAGAAGCGGATTGTGCCCTTGCGGGTCGCCACCGCCTTCGTCGTCCACGAGGACGGCCCGAACCCGATCGGCATGACCGTGTTCGGCACCGATAACGGGGTGGCGGGCGTCGTCAGCGACGTCTGGATCGACCGCGGCGAATCGCTGATCCGCTACTACGAGGTCGAATTGCCCACGGGCGGACGCCGGCTGATGCCGTCCGCGTTCTGCCGGGCCGGCGGCTTCACCAAGACGGTGAAGTCCGAAGCCCTGCTCGCCGATCAGTTCGCCGACATCCCGGCGACCCGGGATCCCGACAGCATCACCTTCCTGGAGGAGGAGCGGATCATGGCCTATTTCGGCGCCGGCACGCTCTACGCCACCCCGGCCCGGGCGGAGCCCCTGCTATGAGCGGCGATTTCCTGCCCGAGGGCACCCTGCGCGGGTTGCCGGGCCCGCTTCCGGCGGGCGAGCGCATCCTGTGGCAGGGTGCGCCGACCACCGGGGGCGCGCTGATCCGGATCTATCACGCCCGCCTGGTCGCCGCCTGGTTCGCCGCCTGCGCCCTGGCCTTCGGGCTCAGCGCCGGTTCGCCCGCGGCGGCGCTCTCCACCGTGGGGCCGACGCTGGTGGTCGGAGCGGTCGGATTGGCCCTGCTCCGTCTGTTCGCATGGCTGACCCACCGCACCACGGTCTACACGATCACCAACCGCCGGGTGGTGCTGCAGGCCGGGATCGCCCTGCCGGTGACCCACAACGTGCCCTTCGCCCAGATCGAGGGTGCGGCGTTGCGTGCCTTCACGGACGGGAGCGGAGACTTGCCGCTCCAGTTGCGGCCGGGCCTCCGCATCGCCTACCTTCAACTGTGGCCGCATGCCCGGCCCTGGCGTCTCGGCCGGACTCAGCCCATGCTGCGATCCGTGCCCGATGCGGATGCGGTCGCGATGGTCCTGGCGCGGGCGATCGAGGCCCATGCCGAGGCGTCTCAGACGGTGCGGCCCATGATCGTCCCGCGTCCGCGGGCGGTCCAAGACAATCCCGGCCGCCTCGTTGCGGCCGAGTAGGGAGAGGCGCGATGGGCGAGCGGGCGGAGAGCGTCGGCCGATCAGCAGGACCGGCACCGGCCCTGCTGATGATCGGTGCGGGCGCGCTGATGGGCTTCTCCATGCTGGCCGTCCTGATCGGGCGCAGCGAGGGCATCGGCATGATCGCCCTGCCGCCGGCCAAGCCGGTCGAGCGGCTCGAATTCCGCGCTGAGGATCAGGTCGACGGCTCGATCGCCCTGCGCAACGCCGCCGACCGTCAGATCGTCGCCTGGATCCGGCCCGGCGAGGACGGCTTTCTGCGCGGGACGCTGCGGGGCTTGGCCCAGGCCCGCCAGCGCGACGGCCTCGGCCAGGAACAGCCGTTCAGCCTGACCCGCTACGACGACGGCCGCCTCTCGCTCGCCGACGACGCCACCGGCCGCCGGGTGCCTCTCGAGGCGTTCGGCCCGACCAATGCCGGCGCCTTCGCCCGGCTGCTCGCCGCCGCCAGCCCGGGGACACGCTGATGGGCCTGTTCGGGAGCCGCACCGTCACTGTGCCCTGCACGGTCGAGATCGAGCAGACGCCCGAGAGCCTGCACGCGCATGTGACCCTGGATTCCGGCTTCGAGATCGAGCCCGGCGACGAGGTCCAGGTCCACGACGCGCCGACCTCCGTACCCTATGGCGAGCGGCTCACCGTCCGCCGCACCGCCACCGTCACCCGGGCCGGTCCGCTGGAGCGGGCCTGGACCAAGCTCGTCGCCCATCTCGAACTGACCGAACTCTACGAGGTCAGTTTTTCCGAGAGGAGGAAGCTGTGAACGCTCCTGTCCCGCCGCTCTCCGGCCAGCCGGTCCCGAAAACGCCGGTCAACGAATCGACCAAGGCCGCCCAGGAGACGACCTTCCTGAGCCCGCGCTTCTACACCACCGATTTCGTCGAGCTCGACCGCACCGATGTCGAGCCCGTGCGCCGGGACTGGGATCTTCTCATCGCCGAGTTGCGCGACGACCCTAACAAGCGCCACTTCACCCGCAACGCCGACTTCGACTGCGACCTGTCGCAGATGGAGCCCGAGTTGCGGAAGGAGTTTCTGGACTTTCTGGTCTCGTCGATCACCGCCGAGTTCTCCGGCTGCGTGCTCTACGCCGAGATGAGAAAGCGCGCCAAGAACAAGGACATCAAGGAACTGTTCGGCTTCATGAGCCGCGATGAGGCCCGCCACGCCGGCTTCATCAACGACACGCTCAAGGATTTCGGCATCGGCGTGGACCTGGGCTTCCTCACAAAGTCGAAAAAATACACGTTCTTCCGGCCGAAGTTCATCTTCTACGCGACGTACCTGTCCGAGAAGATCGGATACGCCCGCTACATCACGATCTTCCGCGAGTTGGAGAAGTACCCGGAGCGGCGCATCCATCCGATCTTCAAGTGGTTCGAGCTGTGGTGCAACGACGAGTTCCGCCACGGCGAGGCGTTCGCGCTGTTGATGCGCGCCAACCCCAAGCTGACCAGCGGCATCAACCGCTACTGGATCCGGTTCTTCCTGCTGGCGGTTTTCGCCACGATGTACGTGCGTGACCATCACCGCCCAGCCTTCCACGCCGCGCTCGGGGTCGATCCGACCGACTACGATTACAGGGTTTTCCGCATCACCTCCGAGATCTCGCGGCAGACCTTCCCGCTGGAGCTCGACCTCGACAACCCGAAGTTCCACGCCGGCCTGGAGACGCTGCTCGCCTGCTCCCGGGCGATCGCGGAAGCCCGGGCCCAGGGCGGCGTCCTGGGTAAGCTGAAGCACGGAGTCCAAGTGCTGCGCGCGGCCGCCACCTTCGTCCAGCTCTACCTCCTGCCGGTCAAGGCGAACGCCCTGCCGGCCGATATCCGTCTCCAGCCGGTCTGGTAGAATGGGGACCTACGCCGCGCCGGTGGTCTACGCGCTTCTGCTCTGGTGGTTCTCCACCGGGCTGATCCTGCTGCTCGACCATGCGCCGCGGCGCACGCATCCCTGGAGCATGGCCGGCGCGACGCTGCTGCTTGCCGGCGCCCTGGTGGCGATCCGTACCAGCGCCCAGACCACCAGCGCTGCCGGGGCCTACACGGCCTTCACGGCGGCCCTGGTGGTCTGGGGCTGGCAGGAGATGAGCTATTACATGGGCTTCCTGTCGGGCCCGAAGCCGGTCGCTTGCGCGCCGGGCCTGCGCGGTCTCGACCGGTTCCTGGCGGCGCTCGCCACCAGCCTGTGGCACGAATTCGCCATCGTGATCGGCGGCCTGGTGATCCTGGCGCTGGTCTGGGGCGGGGCCAACACCATCGCGTTGTGGACCTACGGCGCCCTGGTGGTGATGAACCTGTCGGCGCGGCTCAACCTGTTCCTCGGGGTGCGCAACCTGCACGCCGAGTTCCTGCCGGATCACCTCGGCTACCTGGCCTGTTACCTCTCGCGCAAGCCGATGAACCTGCTGTTCCCGGTCTCGGTGAGCCTCGGGACCATCGCGGCGGGGTTGCTCGGGCGGGCGGCGCTCGGCCCGGACCTGCTGGCGCATGAGCTCGTCGGCTTCACCGTGCTGGCGACCCTGATGGCGCTGGCTACGCTCGAACACTGGTTCCTGATGCTGCCGCTGCCCTCGGCCGAATTGTGGCGGTGGAGCCTGCCGGCCCGCGGGCCCGACGGCGCGGCACGGCCGCGGGACAACGGGTAGACCCGGCCATCACAACGGGAGTTCGCGCGCGCACCACTTTGGAACTGGTCTCGTGCGAAATCCAACCTCACAGGCGGGGGCAACCCGCGAACCAATCGGGGAGAGGCGACATGGACTACGAGACCTTCTTCGGAGCCGAGATCGCCGGACTCCACCGCGAGGGACGCTACCGGGTCTTCACCGATCTCGAGCGCCACGCCGGCAACTTCCCGCACGCGACGCATCATCACTCGTCGGGCACGCGCCCGGTCACGGTCTGGTGCTCGAACGACTATCTCGGCATGGGCCAGCACCCCGCGGTCACCGGGGCGATGCACGAGGCGATCGACCGCTGCGGTGCCGGGGCCGGCGGCACCCGCAACATCTCCGGCACCAACCACTACCATGTGCTCCTGGAGCAGGAACTGGCCGACCTCCACGGTAAGGAGGCGGCCCTGCTGTTCACCTCCGGCTACGTGTCGAACTGGGCGGCGCTGGGGACCCTGGCGTCGCGGCTGCCGGGTTGCGCGGTCTTCTCGGATTCGGAGAACCACGCCTCGATGATCGAGGGCATCCGGTTCTCCCGGGCCGAGCGCCACATCTTCCGTCACAACGACCCGGAGGATCTGAACCGTAAGCTCGCCATGGTCGACCCGGCCCGTGCGAAGCTGGTCGCCTTCGAGTCGGTCTATTCCATGGACGGCGACATCGCCCCGATCGACGAGATCTGCGACGTCGCCGAAGCGCATGGGGCGCTCACCTATTTGGACGAGGTCCACGCAGTCGGCCTCTACGGCGCACGGGGCGGCGGCATCTCGGAGCGCGACGGCGTCGCCCACCGCCTCGACGTGATCGAAGGGACGCTCGGCAAGGCGTTCGCGGTCCATGGCGGCTACATCACCGCCTCGGAGAAGCTCTGCGACTTCGTGCGCAGCTTCGCCTCGGGCTTCATCTTCACGACCTCGCTGCCCCCCGCGGTGGCGGCGGGCGCGGCGGCCTCGATCCGCCACCTGAAGGCCAGCGGCACAGAGCGCGCCCGCCACCAGGAGCGCGTCGCCAAGGTTCGCCAGGCCCTGGAGGCCGCCGACATCCCGGTGATGCCCAACGACAGCCACATCGTGCCGGTGATGGTCTGCGATCCGGTGCTGTGCAAGGCGATCTCCGACACCCTGCTCGACGAGTTCGGCATCTACGTGCAGCCGATCAACTACCCGACGGTCGCCCGCGGCACCGAACGCCTGCGGATCACCCCGTCGCCGCTGCACACGGACGCGGATATTGCGAACCTGGTCGGGGCGCTGTCCACGATCTGGGCGCGGATCGGGCTCCGGCAGAAGGCGGCGGAGTAGGGGTTCCCTTCTCCCACCCGCTCCCTCATCCTGAGGGCCCGCGCCAGCGGGCGTCGACGGAGCCCTCAAGCCGGCAACCCGATCTCCCCGGAGGCCTCGTTCGAGGCCTCCGCTGCGCTTCGGCACCTCAGGATGAGGGGGTGGATCGGATCCCACCAGCAGCATCGAGTCACCGCGTGCCAACCTTCCCCTTCTCGGCCATCGTCGCGCAGGACGAGATGCGCCAGGCGCTGCTGATCGCCGCCGTGGATCCCTCCATCGGCGGCGTGCTGGTGTTCGGCGACCGCGGCACGGGCAAGTCCACGGCGATCCGGGCGCTGGCCGCCCTGCTGCCGCCGATGCGGGCGGTGGTCGGCTGTCCGTACAGGTGCGATCCCGACAGCCCGGCCGAATCCTGCCCGCACTGCGCGGCCACGCCGGGCCCGCGCAAGAGTCACAAGACGGCGGTGCCGGTGGTGGACCTGCCGCTGGGTGCCACCGAGGACCGGGTGGTCGGCACCCTCGACCTGGAGCGGGCGCTCGGCGCCGGCGTGAAGGCATTCGAGCCGGGGCTGCTGGCCCGGGCCAATCGCGGCTTTCTCTACATCGACGAGGTGAACCTGCTGGAGGACCACTTGGTGGATCTCCTGCTCGACGTGGCGGCCTCCGGGATCAACACCGTGGAGCGCGAGGGCCTCAGCCTGCGCCACCCCGCCAAGTTCGTCCTGGTCGGTTCCGGCAACCCGGAGGAGGGGGAGCTGCGCCCGCAGCTCCTCGACCGGTTCGGGCTGGCCTGCGAGGTCGCGACCCCGCGGGACATCGCCACCCGGATTGCGGTGGTGCGCGCGCGCGACGCCTACGAGCGCGACCCCGAGGGGTTCTGCGCCGCCCGCGCGCGGGACGAGGCCGCGATCCGGAAGAAGATCCTGCTGGCCCGGGAGCGCCTTCCGGGCCTGACGGTGCCGGATTCGGCGCTGGAGCGCGCCGCGCAGCTCTGCCTGGCGCTCGGCACCGACGGCCTGCGCGGCGAACTCACCTTGATGCGCACAGCCCGGGCCTTGGCGGCCCTCGACGGCGCCGGGTCGGTCACGGACGACCACATCCGCCGGGTCGCCCCGGCCGCCCTGCGCCACCGCCTGCGCCGCAACCCGCTGGACGAATCCGGCTCGACCGCCCGGGTCGAGCGGGCGCTGGCGGAGGTATTTTCGTGACGGGGCCGGCGCCTCTCACCTCTGGAAGGCATCCGGCTCGCACGTCTGAAGATGAAGCGGGGGTCCCCTCTCCCGTGCGGGAGAGGGACAGGGTGAGGGATGCGACTGCTCCGGAAAAACCTGGTCCCTCACCCCAACCCTCTCCCGCACGGGAGAGGGGGTCCGTTGCGGCCAGCCGAGGCCAATCGATCAATCCCGCCGCTTTCGCGGGCGAACGTGGCGAGCTGAGCAGCGGCGACGTTTCACAGGGAAAGCGTGCGACCGGAAATACCGAAGCGCCAAAAAAAATCTGGCCCGATGCCCTGCTCGCCGCCCGCCTCCTCGCCACCGACCCGCACGGCTTCGGCGGCGCGGTTGTGCGTTCCTGGCCGGGACCGGTGCGTGACCGCTGGCTCGACGCTCTGCGGGCCGCGCTCCCCCCCGGCA
>NZ_VRVD01000570.1:0-3037 GCF_008040015.1 Methylobacterium sp. WL18
TGGCCCTGCTCGCCCTGGCCTCGGCCGTCGAGGCCGGGCGCCAGGCCGCCCTGATGGCGCCCACCGAGATCCTGGCCCGGCAGCATTTCGAGCGGCTGCAGCCGCTGGCCGGCGGTCTACGCCTGCGCCTGATGACCGGCCGCGACCGGGCCTCGGAGCGCAAGAGCACGCTCGCCGCCCTCGCGGCGGGCGAGATCGACATCCTGGTCGGCACCCACGCCCTGTTCCAGGAGGCGGTGACCTTTCGCGATCTCGGCTTGGCGGTGGTCGACGAGCAGCACCGGTTCGGCGTGCACCAGCGCCTGGCGCTCGGCGCCAAGGGCGAGGCGGTGGACTTCCTGGTCATGACCGCGACGCCGATCCCGCGCACCCTGGCGCTGACCTTCTTCGGCGACATGGACGTCTCGGTCCTCGACGAAAAACCCGCCGGCCGCCAGCCGATCCGTACCCTCACCCTGCCGACCGAGCGGATCGACGAGGTCGTGGCGGGGCTCGCCCGGGCGATCGCCACGGGGGAGCGGGTCTACTGGATCTGCCCGCTCGTGGAGGAATCCGAGTTCATCGACCTCGCCGCCGCGGCCGAGCGCTTCGACGACCTGAAGCAGCATTTCGGCGACGCGGTCGGTCTGATCCACGGCAAGATGCCGGGGCCCGAGAAGGATTCCGCCATGGCCCGGTTCGCCGCCGGGGAGACCAAGGTCCTGGTCTCGACCACGGTGGTGGAGGTCGGGGTCGACGTGCCCGAGGCGACCATCATGGTGATCGAGCATGCGGAGCGGTTCGGCCTGGCGCAGCTGCACCAGCTCCGGGGCCGGGTCGGGCGCGGCTCCAAGGCGTCGTCCTGCCTGCTGCTCTACCGCGGGCCGCTCGGGCAGGTGGCGCGGGCGCGGCTGGAGATGATGCGCGACAGCGAGGACGGCTTCCGCATCGCCGAGGCCGACCTGAAGCTGCGCGGCGAGGGCGAGGTGCTCGGTACCCGTCAGTCGGGCCTCGCCGCCTTCCGGCTGGCGCGGCTCGAGAGCGACGGCGACCTCCTCGTGGCCGCCCGGGACGATGCCCGGATGATCGTCGAGCGCGATCCCGGCCTGAAGAGCCCGCGCGGCCAGGCGTTGCGGGTCCTGCTCTACCTGTTCGAGCGCGACGCCGCGATCCGGCTGATCGGGGCCGGCTGACCGAGTCGTCCGAGCCGCGGCTTTCCTGAACGGCGCCGTTCAGGAAAGCCCCCCGTTCAGGAAGGCGCCACCGCGGGCCTGCGCGCCAGGGAACAAACCGCACGCAACCGCCGGCTGATGCACGCGGAGCACGTCTTGCGGTAAAGGTCTATGTTTTACAGTGACTTGTGCTGAGCCGCCGGCGCTCCGGGGCCGGCCTCGCGGCGGTGGGAGAGCGCGTAGGCAGGAGCCTTGACCTTGCATCAGCCACAATCGTCCCTTAACTGTAGATGAACGAATGGCCCGGTAAGCCGGGACATCACGGACGAATCTGGAGGACGGACATGTCGAACGGACTGTTCCAAAACCTGCCGGGCTCCCACGAGATGGCCGGTATCCAAGCCCTGCCGACCGAGCCCTGGCTGCTGCCGATCTCGGACGGCGCCGTTGCAGCGGTGACGAAGACGTCGGAGGATCTGCAGGCCGCCGTCCGGCGGGCCGCGCGTCCCTTCTGGCTGGCCGCCAACGGGCTCTGCATCGCGCTCGGCCTGGCCCTGACCATCCAGTGCGCCACCGGTTGGACCCCGACTCCGACCCGCAGCGCCGTGACGGTCGCCCAGGCCACGCCGCCGACCATCGCGCCGCAGACGGCTTCGCTGCAGCGCTGAGCCGCACGAATTCAGGCTGACCGACGGATTTCAGGGTCGTCCCGCGCGCGCGGGGCGGCCCTTTCCGTTGGGCCTCACGCGTCCTGCGGCTCCCGGTGGGCCGCCGGGTCGCCCGCCTGCTGCGCCGTCCGCAGGGACGCCGCCATGGCATGGAGCCGACCCTGCGGGTCCTCCGGCTGGATCACGCCCGCCGACATCACCAGCTTGGCCGCGTCGTCGACGCTGATATGCAGCTCCACCACCGCCGAGCGCGGCAGGTAGAAGAAGAAGCCCGTGGTCGGGTTGGGCGCGCAGGGCAGGAACACCCCGACCATCTCGTCGGCGCCGGCGGCGTTCCGGGCCTGCAGCGCGCCCTCGACCTCCGGGGAGGCCGGAGCCGACAGGAACACCACCGACCACGTGCCCTTCACCGGGAACTCGACCAGGCCGACCGTGCGGAACGATGTGCCGTTGGCCGAGAACAGGGTCTCGAAGATCTGGCGCAGGCCCTTGTACAGGCCGGAGATCACCGGGGTGCGGGCCAGCAGCACCTCGCCGAACTCGATCACCGAGCGGCCGACGAGGTTGGCGGTGAGGAAGCCCAGCAGCGTCACCGCCAGGAACGCGATGACGAGGCCGAGGCCGGGGATCGAGAACGGCAGGTAATGGTCCGGCAGGTAGTTCGCCGGCACCAGCGGCTTCACGAAGGAATCGATCAGCGCGATGAACCACCACGTGATGTAGGCGGTGATCGCCAGCGGGCCGGCCACGATGACGCCGGTGAGGAAATAGGTGCGCAGCCGTCCCCGCGCGCTGACGCGCGTCTTCGGGGTGGCGGGGCCGGGCGCGGATGCGTCGGGCTCGGGAGCCTGAATCGGCGGGGAACTCGGCGCCACGGGTGCCCTCTCGGCCGCTCGACCTGCGGCGATCCTGCCTGGGGGCGATCGGTCCCCCGAGGGCACAGGTAGCGGCTGCGCTTGTCAGCCTCAAGGGCGGCGGGCCGTATGTGACCCGACGGAAAGGTCCCGGACCCAAAAGGTCGTCGACCTTTGCGGGTGCAGGGCGGAGCCCTGCTGCTCTTCAGGGGCCCACCCCCGAACCCGGCCAAAGGGCAAAGCCCTTTGGAAACCCGATACTCAGAAGGCCAGGGCCGGCATCGCCTCCCGGGGGATCACCGCGCCGCGATGCCCGATCACGGCGCCCGCCAGGCGGTGCGCCTCGGCGGCGGCGGCCTCCGGG
>NZ_VRVD01000571.1:0-3032 GCF_008040015.1 Methylobacterium sp. WL18
GCCTCGTCCGGTGTCGGCAGGTCGGCCGCGTAGGCCAGGCGGACGATCGCCATCTCGGCCGCCGCCAGGGGGCGGGGCGCGGCCTGGACCTCGGGGATCGCCTTGAGCAGGATCTGCCAGGCCCGCGACAGGGCGCGGATCGAGAGCTGTTCCGCGAACTGACCGCCGCGGACCCGCTCGGTCTCGCTGAGCGTCGGGTCGGAGGCGGTCTCCGGCACGGCCTTGAGGCGGGTCACGAGGTGGGTGAAGGCCGCGAGGTCGGACAGTACCACCGACGGGTCGGCGCCGGAATCGTACTGGGCCCGCAGCTCCGCAAAGGCCGCCGGCACCGAGCCGCGCATCACCGCCTCGAACAGGTCGAGGATGCGCGCCCGGTCGGCGAGCCCGAGCATGTCGCGCACGCTCTGGGCCGTGACCGCGCCGGCGCCGTGTGCGATGGCCTGGTCGAGCAGCGAGAGCGCATCGCGGACCGAGCCCTCGGCGGCCCGCACGATGGCGCCCAGCGCCTCCTCCTCGGCCTCGACTTTTTCCGCCGCGCAGACCTTGGCGAGATGGGCGTGCAGGACCGGCGCCTCGACCCGGCGCAGGTCGAACCGCTGGCAGCGCGACAGGATCGTCACCGGGACCTTGCGGATCTCCGTGGTGGCGAACACGAACTTGGCGTGGGGCGGCGGCTCCTCGAGCGTCTTCAGGAAGGCGTTGAACGCCTTCTCGGACAGCATGTGGACCTCGTCCACGATGTAGACCTTGTAGCGCGCCGAGACCGGTCCGTAGCGGATGCCGTCGATGATCGCGCGCACGTCGTCGATGCCGGTATGCGAGGCGGCATCCATCTCCAGCACGTCCATGTGCCGGGATTCCATGATCGCGGCGCAGTGCAGGCCGAGTTCCGGCATCGACACGGTCGGGCCGGTATCGGGAACTCCGGCGCGGGCGTAGTTGAGGCCGCGGGCGAGGATGCGGGCGGTGGTGGTCTTGCCGACCCCGCGCACGCCGGTCAGCATCCACGCCTGCGGTATGCGGTTGGCCGAGAACCCGTTGGCCAGTGTCCGGACCATCGCGTCCTGGCCGATCAGGTCGCCGAAATTGGTCGGGCGGTATTTCCGCGCGAGCACCCGATAGGGCGTCACCGCGCCAGCGGGGCTCGCGAACCCGGGCAGGCCCGGCTCGTCGTCAGGCGTGCCGGTCGTAGCGTCCATGCCGTATCGGGTCGGGCTGCCGAGCGCCAAGAAACGAGGCAAGAAATAAGGTGGGAGGCTGGACGAAGACCCGCTCGGTCTCGTTAGGGCTGCTTCCTTCCGGACCTGACCCGGTTGGCGAGTGAAACGTCCCTCGCCAACCCCCCGCCGGCTATATGGCCGGGCTCTTTGCCGAACGCAAGCGCCGGCTACTCGGCCTTGCGCTTGACCACAGCAAGGGTCTTGGGATCGAGCTTCAGGTCGAACTGCTTGCCGCTGGCGTCGATGGCGTCGTCCACCTCGATCATGCCGTCGTCGAGTTCGATCTCCTTCCACTTGGTGAAGCCCTCCTGGCGGAGCACGGCCTCGACCTTGGCCTGCTGGTCGGGCGGCAGCTTCTCGTCGGCCCGGGCGACGCTGGTGAGGCCGGCGGCCAGGGTGAGGGCGAGGAAGGGGGCGGCGAGGCGCATGAGGGGCTCCGTGTCTTCGTTGCGTGCCGGCTTTGAACAGGAAGAGGACGCCGAGGTTCCGGCCTGACCGCGATCCTCTTGAGGCCGCTTCGATTTTCCCGCACAGCTAAGGTTGCCCGTCGCGCCGCTCCGGCGCCGGGGCCCAGGACTGCCGACCTATGGTCACACGCGTCGCCACCGTGGCGTTCGAGGGGATCGAGGCCCGGGCCGTGGACGTGCAGGTCCAGATCATCCCGGGCAACGTCGTCTTCAACGTGGTCGGCCTGCCCGACAAGGCGGTGGCCGAATCGCGCGAGCGGGTGCGTGGCGCGCTGATCGCCTCGGGTCTTGCGCTGCCGGCCAAGCGCATCACCGTCAACCTCGCCCCGGCCGACTTGCCGAAGGAAGGCTCGCACTACGACCTCCCGATCGCGCTCGGCGTCATGGCGGCGATCGGGGCGATCCCAGCCGACGCGTTGGGGGGCTATTGCGTGCTCGGCGAGCTGGCTTTGGACGGCAGCATCACGGCGGTGAACGGCGTGCTGCCGGCCGCCATCGCGGCGGGGGCGCGCGGCCTCGGGCTGATCTGCCCGGCCGCGACCGGGTCCGAGGCGGCCTGGGCGGGTGGCGATCTCGACGTGCTCGCCCCGCGCTCGCTGATCCAGCTCACCAACCACTTCAAGGGCAGCCAGGTCATGGCCCGGCCGGAACCGTCCGTGGCCAGCCTGGCCGGACCGCTGCCGGATCTCTCCGATATCAAGGGTCAGGAGGGGGCCAAGCGGGCCCTGGAGATTGCGGCGGCGGGCGGTCACAACCTTCTGATGAACGGGCCGCCCGGCTCCGGAAAGTCGATGCTCGCCGCCCGTCTGCCGTCGATCCTGCCGCCGCTGACGCCGCGGGAATTGCTCGACATCTCCATGATCCAGTCGGTGGCGGGCCAGCTGAAGGGCGGCGCGCTCTCGAACCGCCGGCCGTTCCGGCAGCCGCATCATTCCGCCTCGATGGCGGCCTTGGTCGGCGGCGGTCTCGGCGCGCGACCCGGGGAGGTGTCGCTCGCCCATGGCGGCGTGCTGTTCCTGGACGAATTGCCCGAGTTCAACCCGCAGGCGCTCGACAGCCTGCGCCAGCCGATGGAGACCGGGGAGGTGATGATCGCCCGGGCGAACCACCGGGTGACCTACCCGGCGCGCTTCCAGCTCGTGGCGGCCATGAACCCGTGCCGCTGCGGGCAAGGCTTGGAGCCGGGCTATGCCTGCCGGCGCGGGCCGAACGCGCGCTGCATGGCGCAGTACCAGTCGCGGATCTCCGGGCCGATGCTCGACCGGATCGACCTGCGCATCGAGGTCCCGGCGGTCACGGCCGCCGACCTGATCCTGCCGCCGCCGGCCGAGGGCTCCCGCGAGGC
>NZ_VRVD01000572.1:0-3028 GCF_008040015.1 Methylobacterium sp. WL18
CCGTGCCGACCAGGCGGCCTCGTCCGAGCGCAGGCGCGCCCGCGCCGAGCTGGCCGACAGCTTCGAGCAGACCATGGTCGGCATCGTCGGCGCCGTCTCGACATCGGCCATCGACCTGCAGCGAGCCGCCCAGGGCATGACCGACACGGCCAGCCTGGCGGCGATGCAGGCCGCCACCGTCGCGTCGGCGGCCGAGGAGGCGGCCGGCAACGTCCAGACGGTCGCGGCGGCCGCGGAACAGCTCGGCACCTCGGTTCAGGAGATCGGACGTCAGGTCACGGGGTCGGCCGGCCTCACCCGGATCGCCGCCCAGGAGGCCGGGCAGACGACCAAGCTGGTCCAGGCCCTGAACCAGACCTCGGCGAAGATCGGCGCGATGGTCGGGCTGATCGCCGACATCGCCAGCCAGACCAACCTGCTGGCGCTCAACGCCACCATCGAGGCGGCGAGGGCCGGAGAGGCGGGGCGCGGCTTCGCCGTCGTCGCCTCGGAGGTGAAGGAACTGGCCGGCCAGACCGCCCGGGTCACGGAGGAGATCACCGGCCAGGTCGGCGCGATCCGGGCCGTGACCGAGAATGCCGTGGCGGCCATCGGCGGGATCACCAGCCGGATCGGCGAGATCGACGGCGTCACCGCCAGCATCGCGGCCGCGGTCGAGGAGCAGGGGGCCGCGACGCAGGAGATCGTCCGCAACGTCTCCGAGGCCGCCCTGGGGACCGGTGCGGTCACGAGCAACATCGTCGGCGTCGCGGATGCGTCGGAGAAGACCGGGGCGGCCGCGACCCAGGTGCTGGACGCGGCGGCCGTTCTCTCGGATCAGTCCGGGCGCCTGAACGCCGAGGTGGCCCGCTTCCTCGACGGCATCCGGGCCGCCTTAGGACATGGTGCCGGTCCGAGAAACCGGCAAACGATCTCGATTTCAAAAGGTCTTGGACCCATCCCTTTTAAGGTGTTTGGCCACGTGCGCCTCGTGGGATCGGCGCTCCTGAGCAGATCACGTGCCCCCCTTTCCCGGACAGGTGAAGCGAAGCGGAACCTGATCCGGGACCCAGCACACGAAGCGCCGCGTCAGCGGCACAGGTTGATCAGACGGACGCTGCGCGCCGTATTGTGCTGGGTCCCGGATCGCATTCCGCTGGCGCTGCATGCGCCCGGGAAAAGGGCCGTGCAGACAGCTCGACGCCATGTCCTGGCTCTCGGCCCAAAACCTTGCGCGTGCGGGGCCGAGCCCTGCGAAGACCCGGGGCTTCGCGCCCCGAACCCCGCCAAAGGGCCGCAGGCCCTTTGGAAACCCCTGTTCGAGCCGAGAGAGCGCTCCGGATCAGGCCGCGAGGGCGACGGTGTAGTCGGCTTCGGTCTTCCTGCGGATCTCGTCCTCGGTGACGCCGTCGGCGAGCTCGATCAGCGTCATGCCGCCGTCGCCCTTCTTGTCGATCGCGAACACCCCGAGATCGGTGATCACGAGGTCGACCACCTGGGTTCCGGTGAGCGGCAGGTCGCAGGCCTTGAGCAGCTTTGGGCTCTCGGTGCCGTCCTTGTTCCTGGCGACGTGCTCCATCACCACGATGACGCGCTTCACCCCGGCGACGAGGTCCATCGCGCCGCCCATCCCCTTCACCATCTTGCCGGGGATCATCCAGTTGGCGAGGTCGCCGTTGCCGGCCACCTGCATGGCGCCGAGGATCGACAGGTTGATGTGCCCGCCCCGGATCATCCCGAAGGAATCCGCCGACGAGAAGTAGCTCGTGGTCGGCAGCGCCGTGATCGTCTGCTTGCCGGCGTTGATCAGGTCCGGGTCCTCCTCGCCCTCGTACGGGAAGGGGCCCATGCCGAGCATGCCGTTCTCGGATTGCAGCTGCACCGACATGCCGTCCGGGATGTAGTTCGACACCAGCGTCGGGATGCCGATGCCGAGGTTCACGTAGAAGCCGTCTTCCAGTTCCTTGGCGGCGCGCGCCGCCATCTGCTCGCGGGTCCAGGCCATCGTTCTATTCCCTTTCCCTCGATCAGTGGGTGCCGCCGCCGGCGGCGGCCGCGGGGGTGCTGTCGCCGCGCTTGCGCGTGGTGCGCTGCTCGATCCGCTTCTCGCGCGCGCCGACCTCGATGATCCGCTTCACGAAGATCCCGGGCGTGTGGATCGTGTCCGGGTCGATCTCGCCGGGCTTCACGAGGTGCTCCACCTGCGCCACCGTCATCGTGGCGGCGGTCGCCATCATCGGGTTGAAGTTGCGGGCGGTCATCCGGTAGCGCAGGTTGCCCTCGGTATCGCCGGTATGGGCGTGCACGATGGCGAGGTCCGCGAACAGCCCGCGCTCCATCACGTATGCCTCGCCGTCGAACTCCCGCACCTCCTTGCCCTCGGCGACCTTGGTGCCGACGCCGGTCTTGGTGAAGAAGGCCGGGATGCCGGCGCCGCCCGCGCGGATGCGCTCGGCCAGGGTCCCCTGCGGGTTGAACTCGATCTCCAATTCGCCCCCGAGATATTGCCGGGCGAACTCCTTGTTCTCGCCGACATAGGACGAGATCATCTTGCGCACCTGCCGCGTGTCCAGGAGCTTGCCCAGGCCGACCCCGTCGATGCCGGCATTGTTCGACACGATGGTCAGGCCCTTGACGCCCGAGGCGCGCACCGCCTCGATCAGCTCGTCGGGGATGCCGCAGAGGCCGAACCCGCCGCACATGACCATCATGTCGTCGCGCAGCAGGCCGGCCAAGGCCGCGGTGGGATCCGTGTAGACCTTCTTCATCGAACCGTCCTTTTCCCGCCCGGTCTGGCCCGGCCGAAATCTTGGGAACTACGTTTCCTCGGGCCTGCTGTCCCCGATTCCGCGGCCGAAATCCAGTGCCGGGGCACGTTGCCCGCATGGTGTCCGGGGCGATCCGTAACCCGACACCCTGGGGAGAGCGGGGGCGCCGGGCAGGCCCCCGCAGACAAGGCGCCCGGAGCGCGCTATGAGGTTAACGCAACGAGCAGACCCTACCGGGCCGCGACGGCTTGAGGGGGCTGGCGCCGCACCCGGCCCCTGGC
>NZ_VRVD01000573.1:0-3017 GCF_008040015.1 Methylobacterium sp. WL18
CCCGCCCGGCCCCCAGCGCCGCCGCGCCGACGAGGCGCGGTCCGCCTTCCGGGCGATCTTCCGTGCGGACACGACGCCGGCGGCCGCCATCGTCGATGCCGGCACCACGATCATCAACCGGGCGATCCGCGAGGCGAAGGTCCGCGACTGGCTGAACGTGGTGGCCGGCTTCGACGACGTGACCCACCGGCACTGCCTGACGGTCGCCGGCCTGGCCGCGGCCTTCGCGCAGAGCCTGGGCCTGAACGAAACGGATACGCATCACCTGACCAAGGGCGCGCTGCTGCACGATATCGGCAAGGCCCGGATCCCGCTGGCGATCCTGAACAAGCCCGCTCCGCTCAATGCGGCGGAGCGGCTGGAGATGGATCGGCATCCGGCCATCGGCTACGACATGCTGGCGGATGGCGGCTACGATGCCGGAACGCTGGCCGTGGTCCGCTCGCATCACGAATATCTCGACGGCTCCGGCTACCCAGACGGGCTTCGGGCACAGGAGATCCCCGACCTCGTCCGGCTGATCACGATCTGCGATATCTTCGCGGCATTGATCGAGGCCCGGCCCTACAAGGCGCCGAAGCCGATCCAGGAGGCCTACGCGATCCTGGGAACGATGGGCCCCAAGCTCGATGCCGACCTCCTGCGGGCGTTCCGCCAGGTGGTGGTCGCGTGCGACCAGACGACCCTGCGCGCCTCGGCCTGAGGCGCGCCGTCAGACCAGCTCCCAGGCCGTGGGCTCGCGCATCAGTGCCCGGACCAGCGCGTGGTTCAGCTCGTGGCCGGTGTGGAACGCCGCGACATGGCCTTCCACCGGGTGCCCCACCAGCATCAGGTCGCCGACCAGGTCCAGGATCCGGTGGCGGACGGGCTCCGCCGGGACGCGCATCCCGCCGATGACGCGTCCCCGCCAGAGAAGTGCCGCCGAGCGCGTGGAGACGCCCTGCAGGAAATCCTCGCCCACGGCGTAGCCGTAGGCGCGTCCCGCCATGGCGCGAACGTACCGTCCGAAGCTGCGCGCGGGCGCGATCTCCTGCACGAAGCGGTCCGGCGTGATGACGCCGGACCAGTCGAGCGAGCCGAAATGGGCGAGCGCGACGTGGCCGGTGACGTGCAATCCCAGGCCCGGCCCGATCTGGATCAGGCGCCGCCCATCCGCGACGGTGACCGTCCGGCGCATCCGCAGCACCCGGCAGGGGGCGGGCTGCTCGGTCCGACCCACATCCCGGATCGCCGCGCACCAGGGGGTCGCGCTCCCGTCGAAGATCGGCAGCTCGTCCGCGTCGATCTCGACCAGCACGTTGTCGACCCGGAGCGCGTGCAGGGACGCCATCAGGTGCTCGATCGTGCGCACGAGCACCCCGTCCCGCCGGATCGCAGACGAGAGCGGCTGCGATTCCCGGAACTGCCACAGGGCCGGAACATCGACGGCCTCCCCCGTATTCAGGCGGCGGCGGAAGACGATGCCATGTCCCGCAGGCGCCGGGCAGACGCGAACCCTGGCATAGCGGCCGGAATGCAAGCTGTGGCCGGAGCGCTCGAACGCATCGGACAATGTCGCCTGCCGCCGGACGAGCGGGCTGAACGAGCCGGCGAAGGGATGAGCGATGTCGAACGTCTGGTGCATTGCGAATCGTCTGGCGCCGAGGCGCGGGAAATTATCCCTCTCCACCGATTCCCGCTAATAAACTCCTGTTCAGCCAAGCGCGGCTTGACCGGCCCGCGCGTGGCCGTCACCATCGATTTCGCCTCATCGCTGGCGCGCGGCCGGGTCGGCGCGCCGCTCCAAGATGCGGGCTGCTTCCGTCCCCACAGTTGCTGGTCGGCACCCGTCAGGACAGGGACGGAGGCTGGGGCCGAAGGGACAGGATCGATGGCGCGGTTGGGGACGATACCCTTCTTCAAGGATCCGGGCATCGAGCTCGGTCCGTTCGAGACCCGCTGCCACTGGCGCCGCTTCGACGAGAACGAGGTGTTGGTCGACTTCGACGACATCTCCACGGACGTCTACTTCATCGCCACGGGCGAGGTCCGCATCCTGAACCGGACCCAGTCCGGCAAGGAGGTGATCCTCGGCGAGATGCGCGGCGGGGCCTTCTTCGGCGAGCTCGCCGCCATCGACGGGATCGGCCGCTCGGCCAACGTCACGGCGCTGACCCGCGGTGAGGTCTGCGTGGTGCCGGCCGCGGTGTTCCGCCAGATGGTGTTCGCCTCCGAGGCGATCGCCGACCGGCTGTTCCGGCTGCTGGCCAAGCGCGTGCGCGAACTCAACACCCGGCTGATGGAGCACGCGCTCCTGGACCTGAAGCACCGGCTCTATGCCGAGCTGCTGCGCCTCTCGGTCCCGCGGTCGGGCACCTCCGGCGAGCGGGTCGTGTCGCCGCCGCCCTACCACCACGTGCTGGCCGCCCGGATCGGCTGCCGCCGCGAGCAGGTCACCCGCGAGTTCACCGCGATGGCGGCCGAGGGCCTGGTCGACCGCACCCGCGGCGCCCTGGTGCTGCGCCGGCCCGATCTCCTCGAGGCGCGCGTGGCCGAGGCGCTGCGCGAGGATTCCTGACGCCTTGGCCGACGCACCGGCGCTGCGCCTGCGGCTGGAGGATCTCACCAAGCGCTTCGGCAGCCACCTCGCCGTCGATGCGGTGAACCTCACGCTAGAGCCCGGGGAGTTCTTCTGCCTGCTCGGGCCGTCCGGATGCGGGAAGAGCACCCTCCTGCGCATGATCGCGGGCTTCGAGATCCCGAGTTCCGGCCATGTTCGCCTCGGCGAGCAGGACCTCACGGCGCTGCCCCCGCACCGGCGGCCCGTGAACATGATGTTCCAGTCCTACGCGCTGTTCCCGCACATGAGCGTGGCCGGCAATGTCGGCTACGGCCTCAAGGGACTGGGCCGGGCTGCCGCCACGGCCCGCGTCACGGAGCTGCTGCGCCTAGTCCGCCTCGACGGTTTCGGGGATCGCCGCCCCGACACCCTGTCGGGCGGGCAGCGCCAGCGGGTCGCGCTCGCCCGGGCGCTCGCC
>NZ_VRVD01000574.1:0-2992 GCF_008040015.1 Methylobacterium sp. WL18
ATGGCGGGCCTGGCGATCGCCGCTCTGGCGCCGAGCACCGCCCCGCCGGGTGCCGTCGAGATCGGCGCGCGCATCGGCCTGCCCGAATTGCCGCTCACCTGGATCGTGCTGCGGTCCAGGCGGCTGACCGGGCGGCCTGCAGAGGCGCTTCGAACGCTGGCTGCGGCCTATCGCGGTCCCGGCAGCCATGGCCGCCGGGACGGTTCAGTGCCTTAGGAAGCGAGCGGGCCGCTGGCGCCCTGGGCTTCCATCGCCTTCTGGCGGTACAGCGCGACGAAATCGATCGGGTCGATATACAGGGGCGGGAAGCCACCGTTGCGCACAGCCTCGGCGACGATCTGACGGGCGAACGGGAACAGCAGGCGCGGGCACTCGATCATCACCGCGGGATGAAGCTGGTCGGCCGGGATGTTGACCATGCGGAATACGCCCGCGTACTTCACGTCGAAGGCAAACAGCACTTCGGCCTGAATCTTGGCGTCGCCCTCAAGCGTCAGCTCGACCTCGAAATCGGTATCGGAAAGCTGCTGCGCGCTGACATTCACCTGAATGTTGATCTGCGGGCCCTGGCCTTCCTTGGGCTGGAGCGAACGCGGCGCGTTCGGGTTCTCGAAGGACAGGTCCTTCGTGTACTGCGCCAGCGCATTGATGGTCGGCGCGTCGCCCTGCGGCATGCCGCCGCCGTTGCCGTTGGCTGCCGGAGAGTCGGCCATGCGGATCATCCTTCTCGAACGGCCGGCAGGGCCGGCCCGGGTTGTCGCGGCGCGAGCCGCTGAACGGCACCGCGAAGCGGCCCGGAAGGCAGCGCCGCTAACACGCGCGCCAGGGACGGACAAGCAGCAGGCTGGCGTAGCGCTGGCGGGCGCGGTGTCGGAGACCCATATCGGTTGACGCATGGGGATCGCGGCGTTCCGCACCGGTATAACCGGCTCGCTCCTTGCGCCTTGGTCAGTTATGAGTCGCCTAGACCCGCGAGCGCTTTGCCGGCGCCGCACCGCGCACGACCTCGGCACGGGGCACGAGGTCCCGCCGCGGCCACCATCGGATCGGTGATGCAGGACAGTTTCGACATTACGACGATCATCTTCCTCGCACTCGCAGTCTTCGTGATCTGGCGGCTGCGCTCGGTGCTCGGCCAGAAAACCGGTGCTGAGCGCTCGCCGTTCAAGCCGGTGGATCGAAGCCGTACCGAGCCGCAGGCCCGATCCGAGGGCGACAACGTCGTTCGGTTGCCCGGTGCCGACCGGGTGCAGGCTGCGCCGGCCGCAGCGTCTGCGGCGGTACGCGACTGGCGCGGCATCGCGGAGCCCGGCTCCGAGATCGCCCGCGGGCTCGAGGCGGCTGTCCAGGCAGAGCCGAGTTTCGACCCTCGCGCGTTCATCGAGGGGGCCAAGTCGGCCTACGAGACCATCATGATCGCTTTTGCGAAGGGCGACCGGAAAACCCTGCGCGGGCTGCTCTCCAAGGAGGTCGGCGAGGCTTTCGAGCGGGCCATCGCCGAGCGTGAGCGCAACCGGCAGACCCTGGAAACCACCTTCGTGTCGATCGACAAGGCCGAGATCGTCGCCATCGAGGTGCGTAACCGTGTCGCGCAGATCACCGTGCGCTTCCTGTCGAACCTGATCACCGCCACCCGCAACGCCGAGGGCAAGGTCGTCGACGGCAGCGCCGAGACCGTCGTCGAGGTGCCCGACGTCTGGACCTTCGCGCGCACCCTCGGCTCGCGGGACCCGAACTGGCAGCTTGTGGCCACCGAGGCCGGCGCCTGATTTCGTGACCCCGTTGCCGTGCCAAACCTGCGTGCCTGGTCCGGAGGTATCCCGACCGCCCTCATCCCCGCCCTCGTCGCGACGTTCCTAGCCGGCTCGGCCGCGGCTGCCCCCGCCGAGGTCGGCGGAGCGGTCCTGACTCCCGTGCCGTTCGCGGCTCTAGCGGGCTTTCCCGGGCCCAATCCGGCCGCTTCGCTCGACGCGTTCCGGCGGGTCTGCACCGCGTCCCCGCCATCCACGCCGCAGCCGGCGGGCATCGCAGGCGATCCGGCGGACCTGTCGGCGGCTTGCGCGGCTGCGGCGGAGGTCGCGCACGAGGCGGCGGCCACGTTCTTCCAGGATCGGTTCGAGGCCTACCGGGTGGTGCGTCCAGGGGCGGATCGCCCGGGCTTCCTGACGGGCTATTTCGAGCCGGAGCTGGAGGGCTCGCTCACGCAGGCACCGGACTTCCCGACGCCCGTGCTCGCCCGGCCGGACGACCTCGTCTCGCTGGCCCCCGGAGAGACCCGCCCCGGTCTCGACCCGGCCCTGCGCGCGGCCCGCGCCACCGCTTACGGGTTCGGACCCTATCCGGACCGGGCCGCGATCGAGGACGGAGCGCTGGGCGCCCGGGCGCGGCCGATCCTGTGGCTGCGCGACGGCGTCGATCTCCTGGTGCTGCAAGTCCAGGGCTCGGGGCGCGTCCGCCTGCCTGACGGCCCGTCCGTCCGGGTACTGTACGACGGCCGCAACGGCCAGCCCTACACCGCGGTCGCCAAGCTGATCGTGCAGGAGGGCCACCTGCCGCTGGAAGGCCTCACGCTGGCCCGCTGGACGACTTGGCTGCGCGCGCATCCCGAGACCGCGCGGCGGCTGATCCGCGCCAACGCCTCCTACATCTTCTTCCGCCTGGCCCCGGTGGAGGATCCGGCGCTCGGGCCGCCGGGGGCCGCCAACGCGCCGCTGACGCCCGGGCGGAGCCTCGCGGTGGATGGCGGGCTGTGGCGCTACGGCCTGCCGTTCTGGCTGGACGGGCCGTTGCCGGGCGGCGCACCGGGCGACACCGGACGCCTCGTCATCGCCGCCGACACGGGGTCGGCGATCGTCGGCCCGGCCCGGGGCGATCTGTTCGTCGGGACCGGGGCGCAGGCCGGGATCGCGGCCGGAAACCTGCGCGATTCCATAGGCTTCGTCGTGCTGCTGCCCAAGCCCGCCCGCGGGGTCGCGCCGTGAGGCCGCCACGC
>NZ_VRVD01000575.1:0-2977 GCF_008040015.1 Methylobacterium sp. WL18
CCGGTGCCGAGGCGGCCGGGCGGGCGGGAGGCTCGGCGGAGGCGAACAGGTCGGACATCGCCGCATGAAGACCGGGTCGATGCACAGCGGCAAGATTTTTCGTTTCCCGCGCGTGCCGGATATCCCCAGGGATCGGCCCGGGCGTCTCAGACACCCGGCTCGCCCACACCGATCAGGCGGCGAGCCTTCGGGCAAACGCGCGAGATCACCACACGTTGCACGCCGCCCGGGATGTATCACGAAGCTCAGGGCCCTTGCTCGAGCCAGCCGAATCGGCCGAGATCTACGCTGATCTTGGATGGGGTCTGAAGATGAGGGCCAAAGCATCCGCCAGGAAGCGATCGACGAGCGACGATGTTTCGAACATCGGCGCTTGCGGATGGGCCGAGCTGTCATCGCTCTGGGACAAGATCGGTGGCCAACCCCGAAAACGGATCGCGGGCTGGTCCAGCGGGAAGGCGTTCGAACATCTCATCCTGAGGGCTTTCCAGCTGAGCGGCGCCGAGATCATCTGGCCTTATGCGGTCAACCTGCACGGCGCGGTCGTGGAGCAGATTGACGGGATGGTGCTGCTCGACGGTATCGCGTGCATGGTGGAGGCCAAGGATCAGCAGGCCAACGTGAATGTCGAGCCGCTGGCGAAATTGAGAAACCAGCTGTTGCGTCGGCCCGCCGGCGTCATCGGGTGCGTGTTCAGCAGCAGCGGCTTTACCGATCCCGCCGTCACGCTCGCGCACGATATGGCTCCGCATGCCATCCTCTTATGGCAGGGACCGGAGATCGGCTTCCTGCTGGAACGGCAGGATTTCGCGGATGCCCTACGGCGAAAGTATCGCGTCCTGATGCAGCACGGAAAGCCCGATTTCGATCCGCGGGCGGGAGTTCTGTGATGGCCTCGTATATCGTGACGGAAGGGCCGGCCGACGCGATCGTCCTGCGTGCCTTGCTCCACGAAGCCGGTCGCGAAGACATCCGTGTGCTGGAGGGCGGCGGCAAGTCGTCCGCCGTATCGCTGGGAACATCGCTCGCCTTGAGCGACGACAACCGTGTCGCCATCGTCGTCGACGCGGATACGACCGATCCCGACAAGGTTTCGGAGCAGCAGGATATTTTTCAGGATCTTCAGAGGGATACGTCGGGTGACGAAGCCTGTCGGCTCTTCGTTGCCGTGCCCACCCTTGAGGAGGATTTATTCAAGGATGTGGAGCACTTTTCATCCGTCTTCAATTTGAGGCTTGGCGGCGAGCGCGTTGAGAACGATCGGCAGGACTGGAGAAGCGCCCTAAGGATGCTGCTGCCGAAGCCGCATGCGCGACGCTCGGAGCAGGAGGCCATACCGAAACTCAGGACGGATGCGGCGGGACAGGTCATCGGCCATAGATTGATCAAGGAACTGATCGCGTTCCTCCCGACGCCCACGACGCGTCGCGTTCCAGAGGCCGATCCGCTTCGCTGACCCACCCCGGGATGGCGACCCGGGGGGCGCCGGGCAACAGGCGCCGCACGCTCCCGGATCGCATCGCTGAACGTGCGGCCGGATCCTCCGTCCGGCTCAGCCCCCGAACACCGAGGTCATGATCTCGCCGTTGCGGTTGATCACCACCTCCCAGGAATTGAGGGTGTTGCGGGTGACCCGGTCCAGGTCCTTGGTGGTCGGCACCGGCACGCCGTTGACCGCCACGATGATGTCGCCCTTCTGCAGCCCGAGCCGGCTGGCGATGGAGGTCTCGTCCACCGCCTGCACGGCCACGCCCTCGGCCGGGAAGTCGACCTGCAGCTCCTCCGCCACCGCCGGCGAGGTGTTGACCAGGCTCGCGCCCTGGAACGGCGAGCGGGTCTTCACCTTCAGCACGTCGCGCGGGCGCGTCTCCGGGGCGGGGGCGAGCTTGACCGCGACCGTCTGGCGGGCCGTGCCGCGCAGGATCCCGAAGCGGGTCTGGCCCTGGACGCCCTTGAGGGCGAAGCGGTAGCCGAACGCCTCCGGGTCGGCGACCTCCTGGCCGTCGATGGTCAGGATCAGGTCGCCGCGCTTCAGGCCGGCCTCGTCCGCGGGGCTCTTGGGCTGCAGGCTCGCCACCAGGACGCCGGTCGGATGGTCGAGGCCCATGCTGTCGGCGATGTCGGGGGTCACGCTCTGGATGCGCGCGCCGAGCCAGGGCCGGCGCACCACGCTCGCCCCGTCGCGGGCCGCGTCGACCACCGCCTTGACCATGCCGACGGGGATCGCGAAGCCGATGCCGTGGCTGCCGCCGGATTGCGAGTAGATCGCCGTGTTGATGCCGACCAGCTGGCCGCGCAGGTCGACCAGGGCCCCGCCCGAATTGCCCGGATTGATCGCGGCGTCGGTCTGGATGAAGTACTGGTAGTCCGCCGAGCCGACCTGGGTCCGCGCCAGCGCCGACACGATGCCCTGCGTCACGGTCTGGCCGACCCCGAACGGGTTGCCGATCGCCATCACGAAGTCGCCGACCTCCAGGGCGTCGGCATCGCCGAACGGCATCGGCACCAGCCCCTTCGGGGCCTCCTTGAGCTTGAGCACCGCGAGGTCGGTGCGGGTGTCGCGCATCACGATCGTCGCCTCGAACTCCCGGCGGTCCGACAGCGCGATGCGGACCTCGTTCATGTTGTCGATGACGTGGTTGTTGGTGATCACGAGGCCGTCGGCATCGACCAGGACGCCGGAGCCGAGCGACCGCTGGGCCCGGTCGCCCCGGGGGCCGCGGCCGCCCTCCGGCTCGCCGAAGAAGCGGCGCATGAACTCGTCCATGGCGCTGGCGCGCGCGGTGGAGCGCTTCTCGACATGGGAGGCGTAGACGTTGACCACCGAGGGCGCGGCCCGCTTCACCACCGGGGCGAAGGACAGCTGGACGTCGCTCCGGCTGAGGGGCACCGCCTTGGCCGTCCCCTCCTTGGGGGCGGCGGGAGCCTCCGTGCGGGCCATCTGCGCCCCGGCGGGGCCGGCGGCCAGCAGGGTCGC
>NZ_VRVD01000576.1:0-2965 GCF_008040015.1 Methylobacterium sp. WL18
ACGCCAAGCTGGAGGCCCTGTTCGACGCCGCGCCGCCGAGCGCCGCCGACCGGCGGGTGATCACGGTCCGGGGCGCCCGGGAGCACAACCTCAAGAACGTCGACCTGACGATCCCCCGGGACAAGCTCGTGGTGTTCACCGGGCTGTCGGGCTCGGGCAAGTCGTCGCTCGCCTTCGACACGATCTACGCCGAGGGACAGCGCCGCTACGTCGAGTCGCTCTCGGCCTATGCCCGCCAGTTCCTGGAGATGATGTCCAAGCCCGATGTCGACCAGATCGACGGGCTGTCGCCGGCCATCTCCATCGAGCAGAAGACCACCTCCAAGAATCCGCGCTCCACCGTCGGGACGGTGACCGAGATCTACGACTACATGCGCCTGCTCTGGGCGCGGGTCGGCATCCCCTACTCCCCGGCCACCGGCCTGCCGATCGAGAGCCAGACCGTCCAGCAGATGGTCGACCGGGTGCTGGAGCTGCCGGAGAAGAGCCGGCTGTATTTGCTCGCTCCGGTGGTGCGCGGCCGGAAGGGCGAGTATCGCAAGGAAATCGCCGAGTACCAAAAGAAAGGGTTTCAGCGGCTGCGGGTCGACGGCGAATACTACGCGATCGACGACGCGCCCAAGCTCGACAAGAAGTTCAAGCACGACATCGACGTGGTCGTCGACCGGATCGTGGTGCGGCCCGACATCGCCGCGCGGCTGGCGGATTCGTTCGAGACCGCGCTGGAGCTCGCCGACGGCATCAGCGAGATCGTGTTCGCGGACGCGCCCGAGGGCGAGGAGCCCCGGGCGATCACGTTCTCGTCGCGCTTCGCCTGCCCGGTCTCGGGCTTCACCATCGCCGAGATCGAGCCGCGGCTGTTCTCGTTCAACAACCCGTTCGGCGCCTGCCCGACCTGCGGCGGCATCGGCCACGAGATGCGGATCGACCCCGAGCTGGTGATCTCGGATCCCGCGCTCAGCCTGAAGCGCGGCGCGGTCGGCCCCTGGGCGAAGTCGACCTCGCCCTATTACGGCCAGACGCTGGACGCGCTGGCGGAGCATTACGGCTTCAAGACGAGCGTGGCCTGGCAGAGCCTGCCGGAGGCGGCCCGCGCCGTCGTGCTGTACGGCTCCGGCAAGCAGGCGATCCGCTTCGCCTACGACGACGGCCTGCGCAAGTATGCGGTCAACAAGCCGTTCGAGGGCGTGATCCCGAACCTGGAGCGCCGCTACAAGGAGAGCGAGTCCGACGCGGTGCGGGAGGAAATCGGCCGGTTCATGAGCGAGACGCCCTGCGCGTCCTGCGGCGGCAAGCGGCTGAAGCCCGAGGCGCTCGCCGTGAAGGTCGCCATGGCCGATATCGGCGACGTGACGGCGCTGTCCGTTTCGGAAGCCCATCGCTGGTTCTCCGAATTGCCGGAGAAGCTGACGGCCAAGCAAAACGAGATCGCGGTCAGAATTCTCAAAGAAATCCGTGACCGGCTCAGCTTCCTGGTGGATGTCGGCCTCGAATACCTGACGCTGGCCCGCGGCTCCGGCTCCCTGTCGGGGGGCGAGAGCCAGCGCATCCGGCTGGCCTCGCAGATCGGCTCCGGGCTCACCGGCGTGCTCTACGTGCTGGACGAGCCCTCGATCGGGCTGCACCAGCGCGACAACGAGCGTCTGCTCGGCACGCTCAAGCGCCTGCGCGACCTCGGCAACTCGGTGATCGTGGTCGAGCACGACGAGGACGCGATCCTGCAGGCCGACTACGTGGTCGATGTCGGCCCGGGGGCGGGCATCCATGGCGGCGAGATCATCGCCCAGGGCACCCCCGCCGAGGTGCTGGCCAACCCGGCCTCGCTCACGGCCAAGTACCTCACCGGCGCGATGTCGGTGCGCACCCCGGCCGCGCGGCGCAAGAGCCGGAAGGGCAAGCTCGGCGTGTTCGGCGCGCGAGGCAACAACCTCAAGGACGTGGATATCGAGGTGCCGCTCGGCACTTTCACCTGCATCACCGGCGTCTCGGGCGGCGGGAAATCCACCCTGGTGATCGACACCCTGTACAAGGCCGTCGCGAAAAAACTGAACGGGGCGCTGGAGCACCCGGCCCCGTACGACCGGCTCGAGGGGCTGGAACATCTCGACAAGGTCATCGACATCGACCAGTCGCCGATCGGCCGCACGCCGCGCTCGAACCCGGCCACCTATATCGGCGCCTTCACGCCGATCCGCGACTGGTTCGCGGGCCTGCCCGAGGCCAAGGCCCGGGGCTACCAGCCGGGGCGCTTCTCGTTCAACGTGAAGGGCGGCCGCTGCGAGGCCTGCTCGGGCGACGGCGTCATCAAGATCGAGATGCACTTCCTGCCGGACGTCTACGTCACCTGCGACGTGTGCAAGGGCAAGCGCTACGACCGCGAGACCCTGGAGGTGAAGTACCGCGGCAAGTCCATCGCCGACGTGCTGGATTCCACCGTCGAGGAGGCGGCCGAGCTGTTCAAGGCGGTGCCGGCGATCCGCGAGAAGCTCGAGACCCTGAAGCGGGTCGGCCTGCACTACGTCCATGTCGGCCAGCAGGCCACCACCCTGTCGGGGGGCGAGGCGCAGCGGGTGAAGCTGTCCAAGGAGCTGTCGAAGCGTGCCACGGGCCGCACGCTCTACATCCTCGACGAGCCGACCACCGGGCTGCACTTCCACGACGTGGCCAAGCTCATGGAGGTGCTCCACGAGCTGGTGGACCAGGGCAACACGGTCGTGGTGATCGAGCACAACCTCGAAGTGATCAAGACCGCCGACTGGGTGATCGACATGGGTCCCGAGGGCGGCGATGGCGGCGGCCGGGTGGTGGCGCTCGGCACCCCGGAGGAGATCGCCCGCTCGAAGGCGAGCCATACCGGCCGGTTCCTACGCGAGGTGCTGGCCCGTCGCCCGGCTCCGCAATCCGGCCGCCGCACCGCCGCCGAATAGGCGCCGGCCGGGCTCGAGGCGGCAGATTCTGCCGGGTG
>NZ_VRVD01000577.1:0-2960 GCF_008040015.1 Methylobacterium sp. WL18
GCCGGACCCAGTCCGGCCGGCCGCCGATCTCGGGCGCCGCGATCAGCAGCCCCGAGATCGTCACGAGCGCGGTCACCACGGCGATCCCGCCCCCCTGCGGCGTCGGCACCGTGTGGCTCGACCGGGCGTTCGGCCGCGCCAGGGCGTAGCGCTGCAGCACCGGCCGCAGCCGCAGGATCAGCCCGGCCGACAGGGCGGCGGCGAGCGGGACGGCGAGGAGGAGGATCGTGTCGAGCGCGGACGGCATCGCGCGGTCCTACGCGATCCGGGCCGCGCGCGGGAAGGCGCGCCAGCCCGCATCCCGGTCGGGATGCCGCCTCAATAAACCTGCGCGCCCTCCCGCGGCGGTTCCGACGGGTCGGAGGCGCGGTCCAGGCTCTTGTTCACCACCTTGGCCAGGCCGATCATGATCGCGTCGATGGCGTAGTCCTTGGGCGTGTAGACCGCGCGCACGCCCATGTTCTTCAGGACCAGCTCGTCCTCGGGCGAGATGATGCCGCCGACCACCACCGGGATGTGGTCCAGCCCCGCCTCGCGCATTTGGGCGCGGACCTCGCGCACCAGCGGCACGTGGCTGCCCGACAGGATCGACAGCCCGACCACGTGGGCGCCGGTCTCCTTGGCCTTGGCGACGATCTCGGCCGGGGTCTGCCGGATGCCGTCGTAGGTGACGTCGAAGCCGACGTCCCGGGCGCGGAGCGCGATCTGCTCGGCGCCGTTGGAGTGGCCGTCGAGGCCGGGCTTGCCGACCACCAGCCGCGGCGTCTCGCCCAGGCGCTCGCCGAGATCGGCGATCAGGAGCTTGGCCTCCTCGGCCGCCCCGGAGGAGACGGTCTCGGGGCTGACCCCGGTGGGCGCCCGGTACTCGCCGAACACCTGGCGCAGGCGCTCGCCCCACTCGCCCGTGGTGACCCCCGCCTTCGCGGCCTCGATCGAGACCGGCATGATGTTGGCGCCGGAGCGCGCGGCCTGCTCCAGGGCGTCGAGCGCCCGGCCGACCGCCTGGGCGTCGCGCTTACCCCGCCAGTCGCGGATGCGCCCCTGCGCCTCCATCTCCACCGTCTCGGAGACGGAGAAGATCGCGCCCTCCCCGGCGGTGAGCGGCGAGGGCTCGCCCTGCTGCCACTTGTTGACGCCGACGACGATCTGCTCGCCGGCCTCGATCGCCGAGATCCGCTTGGCGTTCGACTCGACCAGGGCGCGCTTCAGGGCGCCGGTCTCCACCGCGGCGACCGCGCCGCCGATGCCGCCGATCCGCTCCAGCTCGGCCCGGGTCTCGGCCTTCAGAGCCTCGACCTTGGCCTCGATGACCTTTGAGCCGTCGAAGATATCGTCATATTCCAAAAGGTCGGTCTCGAAGGCCAGGATCTGCTGCATGCGCATGGACCATTGCTGGTCCCAGGGCCGCGGCAGGCCGAGCGCCTCGTTCCAGGCCGGCAGCTGCACGGCCCGGGCGCGGGCGCGCTTCGAGAGCGTCACGGCCAGCATCTCGATCAGGATGCGGTGGACGTTGTTTTCCGGCTGCTGTTCCGTCAGCCCGAGGCTGTTGACCTGGACCCCGTAGCGAAAAATGCGCTTCTTCGGGTCGTCGATGCCGTAGCGCTCCTGGGCGATCTCGTCCCAGAGCTCGGCGAACGCCCGCATCTTGCAGATTTCGGTGACGAACCGCAGCCCGGCATTCACGAAGAACGAGATCCGGCCGAACACGTCGGAGAAGCTCTTTTCGTCGAATTCCGGGTCGTCCCGCACCGTGTCGAGCACCGCGATCGCGATGGCCAGCGCGTAGGACAGCTCCTGGACCGGCGTCGCCCCCGCCTCCTGCAGGTGGTAGGAGCAGACGTTCATCGGGTTCCACTTCGGCACGTTCTTGGTCGTGAACAGGATCACGTCCTTGGTGAGCCGGAGCGAGGGCGCGGGCGGGAACACGTAGGTCCCGCGCGACAGGTACTCCTTGATGATGTCGTTCTGGGTCGTGCCCTGGAGCGCGTCCAGCGGGGCGCCCTGCTCCTCGGCCACCGCCAGGTAGAGCGCCAGCAGCCACGGGGCCGTGGCGTTGATGGTCATCGAGGTGTTCATCTGCGCGAGCGGGATGTCCTGGAACAGGGCCCGCATGTCGCCGAGATGCGCGATCGAGACGCCGACCTTGCCGACCTCCCCGCGCGACAGCTCGTGGTCCGGGTCGTAGCCGGTCTGGGTCGGCAGGTCGAAGGCCACCGACAGGCCGGTCTGGCCCTTGGCGAGGTTGCCCCGGTAGAGCTTGTTCGACTCAGCCGCGGTCGAGTGCCCGGCATAGGTCCGGATGATCCAGGGCTTGTCGCGGCTCGACGTGTCGCCCTTGGTCTCCGCGACGCTCGCGCCCATCGTGGCCTCCCTGTGGTCTTGTTCACTATCCGCGCACGGGGCGCAGTCTTGGCCGCACCGTAGCGAAGGCAGCCGAGCGCGTCATCCGCGACAGACGTGCAAGACGGCCCGGGAGGGCCCGGAGAGACTTTAAAAAACTTGTGCGGGCCGACAGCCGGATTTGAACGGGTCGGCCGATCAGCGCGGCAGCACGAGCGCGCGCGGGGCGCCCTCCTTCGGGCCGTCGAAGAACACCAGCACCCGGTGCCCGTCCGCGGTGGCGTCGAGGGGCAGCAGTGCCTCCGGCTTCTCCTTCTTCGCGTAGCCGGGCAGATCGAGGCGCTTGCGCGGCGCGCCCGTGCCGTCCCACGCGAACACCGTGTAGTCGCCGGCCGCGACCGCCCCGCCCTCCGGGTCGTGCATCGGCCCCGCCAGGATCAGGAAGCCGTCCGGCACGGCCACGAGGTCGCGCACGCCCCGCTTCTGCCCGTGGCTGTCCGGGCCCAACGCCACCGTGGCGAGGGTCCCGGCGCCCGGCTTGCCGTCGAACCGGCCGGCGAGGGGCACCGACACGATCGCGGCGCTGCCATCCGCCAGCACGGGGCCGCGCAGGCCTGCAT
>NZ_VRVD01000578.1:0-2958 GCF_008040015.1 Methylobacterium sp. WL18
CCCTCACGCGCCCGCTGGCCCGGCGCCTGAAGCGGCGGCGGACGAGCGAGCCCCGGCAGGCGGATCTCGTGGCGGCCGTGAAGGCCTCGGGCCTGTTCGATCCGGCCTGGTACGGGCGGCGCTATCCCGACGTGGTCGGCGAGGGGATCGACCCGCTCGTGCACTATGCGGTGCATGGCGGGCGCGAGGGCCGCTGGCCGTCGCCGCTGTTCCACGGCGACCGCTACCTCGACGCCGTCCCGGGCCTGCGCGCCGAGGGCGTGAACCCGCTGATCCACTACGTCGAGCGCGGCGCCGACGCCGGCATCGCCCCCAACCCGCTGTTCGACCCGGACTGGTACGCGCAGCGCTATCTCGGCGGCGCCGACGCCCGCGCCCGGGCGTTCTTCCACTTCCTGAAGAGCCCCGACACCGACCCGTCGCCGCTGTTCGATTCCGCCTGGTACCGGTCGCGCTACCCGGATGCCCGGGAGGCGGGCGGCATCGCGCTCAGTCACTATTTCGAGACCGGGCGGAAGCAGGGCTACCTGCGCAACCCCGAGGAATTCGCCGGGCTGTCGCGGCACGTCGACCTGATCCGCCGCTCCGGGATCTTCGACGCCGAGTTCTACCGCGGGCGCTGCCCCGAGGCCGAGACCAGCGGGCTCGAGCCGCTGGAGCATTACGTGATGGCCGGCGGCTACCGCCGCTACGCCCCGCATCCCCTGTTCGACCCCGATTGGTACGCCGCGCAGTCGGCGTCGGTGCGCGCCGACAGCCTCAACCCGCTGGTGCACTTCCTGGAGCATGGCGCCCGGGAGGGACTCGATCCCGGCCCCTGGTTCGACACGCGCTGGTACACCAAGACCTATCTCGCCGACGACGCGACGGAGGCTAATCCGCTCGCGCATTTCCTGTCCGATAACGGCCGGCGCACGAGCCCGTCCCCGCGCTTCGACGCGCCCTGGTACCTCGCCCGCTACCCCCGCGTCGCGGCGCTCGGGCTCAACCCCCTGGTCGATTACGTCACGACCGGGCTTGAGGCCGGCCGGCTGACCCGCCGGGTCGCCGGTACCGCGGTCCCGGAGGCCGCCGACGCCCGGCTGTCCTGCCTGAAGCGGGAGCCGCGCCGGCACGGCCGCACCGCCCTGTTCATCACCCACGCGCCGGAGGGGCGCATCCGCGGCCATGTCGAGCCCTACCTGCGGGCGTTTGCCGAGAACGGCATCGACATCGTGCTTATCATCGCGGCCAACCAGCACAAGACCGCGGTGCCGGAGGCGATCCTGAAGCTCTGCGCCTCGGCCTACCTGCGCGAGAACACCGGATTCGACTTCGCGGCCTGGGCGCATGTCCTCCTGGAGGACGACGACCTGCTCGATTCCGAGACCCTGTACCTCGCCAACGACAGCCTGGTCGGCCCCCTCGACAGCGCCGACTTCGCCGGGCTGCTGGCGAAGATCGATGCCTACCCGGAGGCGGTGATCGGGCTCGCCGACAACTTCTACTACAGTCACCACCTGCAAAGCTTCTTCCTGGCCCTGAAGAAGCGCTGCGTGTCGTCGTACGCGTTCAACCACTTCATCCAGTCGGTGGCGAACTGGCCGGACAAGAACACGGTTATCACCGAGTACGAGCTGACCTTCTCCGGGCGGATGCGGGCCGCGGGGCTCGGCATGCGCAGCCTGTTCTCGGCTCAGAACAAGCACATGACGCTGGTCAACGACCCGCGCAACAACCGCACCCTGTTCGACTGGGAGAACATGCTCACCCAGGGCTTCCCGTTCGTGAAGCGCTCGCTCCTGGGCGAGCACGCCGCGATCGGTGGCGCGGCGGTGCGCGAGGCGATCGGCGAGCGCGGCTTCGACCTCGACCGGCTCGACCAGACCTTCACGTATCCCGGCCCCAAGATCTGGGCCGACCTGCGCAGGCCGAAGGCGCCGGAGCGGCCCTTGCGCGTCTCCTACGTCTCGCCGATGAACTACGCCAACGGGCTCGGCGTCGCGGCCCGCAGCTACGTGCGGGCGCTGCACCGGGCGCCGTTCGCCCTGAACGTGCATCCGATGGAGCGGTCGTTCCACGTCCATGCCCGGGTCGGGCCGGGCTGGCAGGCCCGGACCTTCTCGGGGGCGCCGGACGTCGCCCTGGTGCATTTCAACGGCGACAGCTGGCACTCCCTGATGAGCGAGCGCCAGCTCGGCATCGCCGCGAGCGCCCGGCTCAAGATCGGGCTGTTCGTCTGGGAGACCTCGCACGTCCCCGGCGGCTGGCTGCCCACCGTGGACGGCCTCGACGCGATCTGGGCGCCGACCGAGTTCTGCGCCGCGATCTTCCGCCAGATCACCGACATCCCGGTCGATGTCGTGCCCTACGTGGTCGAGAACGAGCCCGGCGAGCCGGCGAGCGCCGCCGCCAAGGCCAACCTGCGCAAGGCGTTCTCCATCGACCCGGCCAGACGCGTCATCCTCTACGCCTTCGACGGGTCGAGCTACCTCGCCCGCAAGAACCCGCACGCGCTGATCCGCGCGTTCCGGGCGGCGGCGCTGGCGCAATCCGGCTGGCAGCTCGTGCTCAAGACCAAGCACGTGTTCGACCTGCCCGACGAGGGCAAGAAGCTGCTCGACCTCGTCGGCAAGGCCGGGGACGTGGTGGTGATCGACCAGCCGCTGTCCCAGAACGAACTCGGCGCCCTGTTCGAGCTCTGCGCGGTCTACGCCTCGTCGCATTCCTCGGAAGGCTTCGGCCTGACGATCGCCGAGGCGATGGAGATGGGCAAGGTCGTGATCGCCACCGATTACGGCGGCAGCCGCGATTTCCTCGACGCCACCTGCGGCTTCCCGGTGAAGGCCGAGATCGCCGCCCTGGACCAGACCTACGGGCCGTATCTGCGCGGCGCCGAATGGGGGCAGGTGGACGAGGACGACCTCGCCCGCGCGCTCACCGACGCCGCCCGGGCGGTGACCAGCGGCGACGCCGCGC
>NZ_VRVD01000579.1:0-2955 GCF_008040015.1 Methylobacterium sp. WL18
TTCCTGGCCGGCGCCTCCCTCGCCGTGCTGGCGCAGGTCGTCCCGGCCCTATCCCAGGACGCGACGCCGCCGCGTCGCGGCATCGCCAATCCCCCCGCCGGGGGCAGCGTGCAGCTCGACGAGATCAGCGTCGAGAGCCGTGGGGGCGGCCCCGTCCAGGCGGGGCGTTCCAGCACGGCCTCGCGCAGCGTGGAGAGCCCGACCGGCCCGATCGACGGGTTCGTGGCGAAGCGATCGAACACCGCGACGAAGACCAACACCCCGCTGATCGAGGCGCCGCAATCGATCACCGTGATCGGGCGCCAGCAGCTCGACGCCCAGAACGCCCAGACCCTGACCCAGGCCACCCAGTACGTCGCGGGCGCCTATGGCGGCGTGTTCGGCGCGGATTCGCGCATCGACTACCTCACCCTGCGCGGCTTCGTGGTGAGCGATTTCGGCATCTACCGGGACGGGCTGCAGCAGCTGAACTACGGCTTCGGCTACTTCAAGACCAACACGTTCGGGCTCGAGCGCATCGAGGTGCTGCGCGGCCCGGCGGCGGTCTTGTTCGGGGCCGGCAGCCCCGGCGGAATCGTCAACCAGGTGACCAAGCGCCCGACGCTCGACCCGTTCGGCTATGCCGAGGTCGGCGGCGGTTCGTTCGGCCAGAAATACGCCGCCTTCGACTTCGGCGGCCCGGCCGACCGGGAGGGCCACTGGTTCTACCGGCTGACCGGCTACGGCCGCCAGGGCGGGACGCAGGTCGAGGGGGCCCCGGACGACAGCTTCTACATCGCGCCGGCCGTCACCTATAAGCCGGACGGGGCGACGCGCTTCACCTTCCTGTCGAGTTTCCAGCACGACAACACCGCGGTGACGTCGAACTTCCTGCCGTATCTCGGGACCGTGCGGCCCAACGCCTCCGGGTTGCGCATCCCGCGCTCGCTGAACGTCGGCGATGCCGGCTTCAACACCTTCCAGCGCGACCAGGCCTTCCTGGGCTACGAGTTCGAGCACGACTTCAACGAGACGTGGACCTTCCGGCAGAACCTCCGGTACTCGTTCCTGAAGAGCTTCCAGAACTCGGATATCGGCCAGCTCGGTTACAGCAACCCGGCCCAGACGCTGCTCGCGCGCTACCAGTTCCGCGACAGCGCCAAGGTCAACCTGTTCCAGGTCGACAACCAGGCCGAGGCGCGGTTCTTCGACGGATACTTCCGTCACGACCTGCTGATGGGCCTGGACTACAAGGATTACCGCCTGAACGACAACCAGGCGTCGCTGTTCCCGGCGAGCGACCTGAACATCCTGGCCCCGGTCTACGGCCTGCCGACCGGGACGCCGTCGCCGTACCTGATCAACTCCGACGCATTCAAGCAGCTCGGCCTCTACCTGCAGGACCAGATCAAGGTCACCGACCGGCTCACCCTGCTGGTCGGCGGCCGCCAGGATTTCGCCGACAACCGGGTGGTCGACAAGCTCACCAACGGCGCGGGCAACAACGGCCGCAGCGACAACGGCACCACCTACCGCACGGCGCTGATCTACAATTTCGACAATGGGCTCGCCCCCTATGTCAGCTACTCGACCTCGTTCCAGCCGCTGATCGGCACCGGCCTCAACAACCAGACCTTCAAGCCCGAGACCGGCAAGCAGGTGGAGGGCGGCGTCAAGTTCGAGCCCCCGGGCCAGGGCTACTTCGTCACCCTGGCGGGCTTCGACATCCACCGCCAGAACGTACTGACCGCCAACCCCGCCAACCCGCTGTTCAACGCCCAGCTGGCCGAGGTGCGGTCCACCGGCTTCGAGGCCCAGCTGGTCGCGAACCTGTTCGACGGCCTCAACGTGGCGGCCTCGTACACGATCTACGGGCTGACCAACGAGCGGGGCGGCCCGGACCTGATCGGCAAGGTCCCGGTCAACATCCCGGAGAACTTCGCCAACCTGTTCGTCGACTACACCATCCCGACCGGCGACCTGCGCGGCTTCGGCTTCGGCGGCGGCGTGCGCTATGTCGGCCGCTCCTTCGCGGACGTGGCCAACGCCTTCCGGGTGCCGGATTACGTGCTGTTCGACGCCCAGGTCCATTACGACTGGGAGCGCTGGCGCCTGCAGGTCAACGCGACGAACATCGGCGACCGCCGCTTCGTCTCGTCCTGCCAGACGACCACGTCCTGCTTCTACGGCGACGCAAGGCGGGTCCTGGCGAGCGTGAGCTACAAGTGGTGAGGCGCCCGCCGCGCGCGGCCTGAGCCACGCGCGGCGATCCAGACCGGGAGCGGCCGATGCCCCGGGCTCAGCGGTCGTGGCGGCGCATCATGTGGCCGCGATGGTGCCGGCGCATCATGTGATGGCGGCTGCGCATCACGCCGCGGGAAGACATCCGGGCGCCGCGGTGCATGCCGCCGAAATTTCCGTTGCCGGTGGCGGCGGCGTTCCGGTCGAGGCCGTCGCCCGGGGCGGCGAGGCTCGGGCTGGCGGCGCCCAGGACAAGGCCGAGCGCGAGCGTCGCGCCGAGGAGGATCTTGTTCATCGGTTCCGGTCCCTTCGCGACCCTGCGCCGCGCCGACCGAACGGATCAGTGATGCGCAGGTTCCGGGCCCTCAGGCGGACGGACCCTCCACGATCGCGAACAGGGCGGGCTGCACGGCCTTGGCGTCCGGCACCGGGACCGCCCGGATGCTCGGCGGCAGCGGCCCCCCGAGCAGATCCAGAAAATCCCCCGAGGCGGCGATCTGGAGTTCGGCGGCCTTGGCCCGGGCCTCGAGACGCGACAGGGCGTTCATGGCGGGGCCCAGCACGGTGTACTCGGCCCGCACCCCGTCGTCGAACACCCCGACCAGGAGGTCGCCGGCGTGCAGGGCGACCACCACCCGGAGGGTGAACAGCCCCGCCTCGGCCCGGGCCTCGTTGAGGGTGGCGATCCGGTCCTGGAGCGACAGGGCGCAGGCCAGCGCCGCCCGGGCCTGCGCC
>NZ_VRVD01000057.1:0-15883 GCF_008040015.1 Methylobacterium sp. WL18
TTCCCGTGGCCGAGGTCCGGCCCGGCACGGCCTCGCCGCACCGGCTCCTGGCGCCCTGGCTCGACCGCGATCCGAAGGAAATTCGGGTCGTGCTCGGCCCGCAGGACGACTATTTCGCCTCCGATCAGCTCAATGCCTTCCTGGCCGGGCCCTGGACCGTCTCGCCGCGCGGCGACCGCATGGCCTGCTTCCTCGACGGCGCACCGCTCAGGCATGCCAAGGGTCACGACATCGTCTCGGACGGCGTGGCGATGGGCGCGATCCAGGTGCCCGGCAACGGCCTGCCGATCATCCTGATGGCCGACCGGCAATCCACCGGCGGCTATCCGAAGATCGCCACCGTGATCGGGCCGGATCTCGGGCGCCTCGCTCAGGCGCAGGGCGGGACCATGCTGTCGTTCCGGAGCCTCACCGTGGCGGAGGCGGTAACCGCGCGCCGAAACGAGCGCGAGGCGTTGCGGGAGCCGGTGCGGCGTGATCCGGTGGTCCGCACGGATTTCGCCTCCGATTTCCTGTTGGGCCTCAACCTCGTCGGCGGCGTCACCGACGGGCGGGCCTGACGGTCTGCACGCAACGGTGGTCCGCAGCCTGGCGCGAACGCGTATCATGTTGGGCTGCCTGATTCCGGCGGCCCGGATTCGAACCGAGAAAGAGAGAGCCTTCCCGCATGGCGCACGCCGTCACAGCCTCTGGCACGCCCCCCCTGCGCACCAACGAGCCCCTGAACGCGGACAGCGTCCGCCGCGCCCGCATCGACCTCTCCGCCTGCCTGCGCTGGGCTGCGCGCAACGGCCTCGAAGAAGGGATCTGCAACCACTTCTCGGCGGTGCTGCCGGAGCGTCCAGACCTGTTCCTGGTCAACCCCTACGGCCTGGCCTTCGCCGAGGTGACGGCGTCGAGTCTGCTCCTGTGCGATTTTCACGGAAACGTCGTCGAGGGCGACGGCCAGCCTGAGGCGACGGCCTTCCATATCCATGCCGAGCTGCACCGGCTGAAGCCGAACGCCCGGGCCGCCTTCCACACCCACATGCCCTACGCGACGGCGCTCGCCATGCTGGAGGGGCAGCCGCTGCTCTGGGCCGGGCAGACCGCCCTGCGCTTCTACGGCCGCATCGCCGTGGATGAGGATTACAACGGGCTGGCACTCGATTCGAGCGAGGGCGAACGGATCGCCCGGAGTGCCGGCGAGGCCGACGTGGTGTTCCTGAAGAACCACGGCGTCATGGTGCTGGGCGAGACCATCGCGGAGGCCTGGGACGACCTCTACTACCTGGAGCGCGCCGCCCAGGCGCAGGTGCTCGCCATGAGCACGGGCCGCGCCCTCAAGATCGTCCCCGAGGCGATCGTGAAGCACGTGGCCGCGCAGGAGGCGGCCGGCCGCGCCGAGAGCGCGCGCCTGCACCTCGAAAGCGTCAAGCGGGTGCTGGCCCGGGACGAGCCGGCCTTCCTGGCCTGAACGTCCGTCACGGCGCTGCGCGGATGCGGTCAAGCAGCACCGCGTCGGCGTAGCCATCCGCCGGCAGACCCTGCGAGCACTGGTAGGCCCGCAGGGCCGCCCGGGTCTTCGGGCCGATCTTCCCGTCGACGCCGCCGGTGGCGTAGCCGCGCTCGATCAGCCGGGTCTGGAGGTCGCGGCGTTCGTCCCCGGTGAGCGGCCGGTCGCCCCGGGGCCAGTCGCGCGACAGACCCGGATCGCCGCGCAGGCGGTCCGACAGCAGCGCCACGGTCAGGCCGTAGGCCAACGCCGTGTTGTAACGCAGGATCACGGAGAAGTTCGGTCGGAGCAGGAAGGCGGGCCCGCGGAGTCCCGCGGGCAGGATCAGGGTCGCCGTCGCGGCCTCGTCCGGGAAGGGGCGATCCCGTGTGGGCTTCACGCCGAGGTCCCGCCACGCCGCAAGGCTGCGCGGCGTAATCTCGTCGGCGAGCGCGGCGTCGAACCCGTCCGGCAGCACCACCTCATAGCCCCAGCCCTCGCCGGTTCGCCAGCCGTGATCGCGCAGGTAATTCGCCGTGGAAGCGAGCGCGTCCGGGGCCGAGGTCCAGATGTCCCGCTTCCCGTCGCCGTCGAAATCCACCGCGTAGCGCTGGTAGACGCTGGGCATGAACTGGGTATGGCCCATCGCGCCGGCCCAGGACCCGGTCAGGCCGCCGGGCATGCGGTCGAGGGGCGCCTCGCCGCGGGCGACGATCTGCAGGGCGGCGGTCAGCTCGTCGCGCCAGTAGGACGCCCGGGTGGGGTCCCCGCAGCTGAGCGTCGCGAGCGCGCGCACCACGGGCCGCACCACGGCGCTGTTGTCGAGCACGGCGCCGTAGCTCGATTCGACGCCCCAGAAGGCCATCAGGGTGTAGCGGTCGACGCCGTACTGAGCCTCGATGGCCGCCAGCGGCGCCGCCAGTTCCACGAGCTTGCGCTGACCGGCCTCGATCCGCGCCGGAGTCACGCTGGCTTCGATGTAGTCCCAGATCGGCCGGACGAACTCACCCTGATTCTGCGTTGCGGCCAGCACGTCCGGGTCGGGCTGCAGGTCGCCCAGTTGCGCCTGCGCGACGGCTTGTGGGACTTCGTGCGCGGCAGCCCAGGCGATGAGGTCGGTGCGGCAGGTTTCGAAGGACGGGGTCGGCACGGACGACGGGACCGCCTCCGGTGCCGCGACGGCCAGCGCCGGAGCCAGCGCCAGGCCTGCGATCCCAAGCTTGAGAGCGCGAAAGCCCGTATGCCTGCCTCGCTGCGATGTGGAAGCCGACATGATGCGATCGTCCAACGGCGTCTCCGGCTCCAAGCCTGACATGCAGCTCAGATCAAACGCTGATCCGCCGTCATTGCGCGCGCAGCGACGAATCCCGTCGAGCAAGCCACCGGCTCGACCCAACCGTCTTACCGGCTGAGCCGGGCGGTTTCCAGGGATCGGCGGCCGGTGTCCGCATGGGCTTCGTTCGGCAGGCGCCCTACTTCCAACCTGCGACATCCGGCGGAGGCCCCATCGTGAAGCGACCCACCCCGTGGGCGATCTGCGCAGCAGGCCTGCTGGCGGCCGGCCCGGCCTGCGCCCTCGAAGTCACCCGCAGCCGCGACATCCCGGCACCGCCCGCCGCGGTCTGGGCGCTGATCGGCGATTTCTGCGCGATCGGCCTGTGGCACCCGCAGGTCGAACGCTGCATCCTGTCGCGCGAGGACGACGACGACGGCATCCGCGCACAGATCCGCGGCCTGGTGGCGAAGGGCGGCCTCGGTACGATCGTCGAGGTCGAGACCGCCCGCGACGAGGCGGCCATGAGCTACAGCTACAGCTTCATCCAGGGCCCGCTGCCGGTGCGCGCCTACAACGCGACCCTGGCGGTCCGCCCGAACGGCGCGGGCTCCACGGTGGTCTGGACCGCGACCTTCGACGCCGAGGGCATGAGCGACGCCGACGCCCTCAAGGATATCACCGGCATCTATGATGACGGGCTCGCCGGCATCGCCCGGGAGGTCGCCAGGTAGGAGACGGTCCGAGCGGCGAATTTATCCGGACCGCCAGAAAACGCTCGCCTCCGTGCTCATCCTTACCAATGTGGGGGCCATCGGCGGGCCCGATCGCCCGGCCGATTCCCGGAGATCGTCTTCATGGCAGAGGCCCGCATGCGCCGTCACCGCCACGCCAAGATCGTCGCCACCGTCGGCCCGGCCAGTTCGGCACCCGACCGATTGCGCGACTTGTTCCTCGCCGGCGTCGACACCTTCCGGCTCAACTTCAGCCACGGCGTGCAGGACGACCACGCCAAGGTCCACGCGGCGATCCGCGCCCTCGAGCGGGAGGTCGGCCGCCCGATCGGCATCCTGCAGGACCTGCAGGGACCGAAGATCCGCATCGGCACGCTGCAGGGCGGACGCCAGGATCTCGTCGCCGGGGAGACGATCCGCTTCGTCCTCGAGGGGGCCGAGGGCGACAAGCAGGCGATCCCGCTCCACCACCCGGAAATCTTCACCGCGGTGGTGCCCGGACAGGAACTCCTGATCGACGACGGGCGGGTGCGGGTCCGCGTCCTCGGGCCGGAGCGACACGCGATCACCGCCGAGGTGATCACGGGCGGCGTCATCTCGAACCGCAAGGGTGTCAACCTGCCGGGAACGCTCCTGGACCTGTCGCCTCTCACCGAGAAGGACCGTGCGGACCTCGCCTTTGGGCTCGACCTCGGCGTCGACTGGGTCGCCCTGTCCTTCGTCCAGAAGCCGTCCGACCTGATCGAGGCGCGCGGGATCATCGGCGACCGGGCCGGTATCATGTCGAAGATCGAGAAGCCGCAGGCGCTGGAGCGGATCGACGACATCATCCGGCTTTCAGATGCCGTGATGGTCGCCCGGGGCGATCTCGGCGTCGAGATCCCGCACGAGGACGTGCCCGGGCGGCAGAAGGAGTTGATCCGCGCCTGTCGGCTCGCCGTGAAGCCCGTGATCGTGGCGACCCAGATGCTCGACTCGATGGTCCAGGCCCCCGCCCCGACCCGCGCCGAGGCGTCGGATGTCGCGACGGCGATCTACGACGGCGCCGACGCGGTGATGTTGTCGGCGGAATCGGCCACCGGCAAGTACCCGGTCGAGGCCGTGTCGATGATGGACCGGATCATCCGCAGCGTGGAGGGGCACAAGCTCTACCACTCGATCGTGGCGGCCTCCGAGCCCGGCGAGGAGGAGACCCCGCCCCATGCCGTGGCCACCGCCACCGCGGACCTGGCCGAGGCGGTGCGCGCCAGTGCGATCGTGACCTACACCACCAGCGGGACGACGGCCGCCCGGGTCGCGCGCAAGCGCCCCGCCTCGTCGATCCTGGCGCTGACCCCGAGTCTCGCCACCTCGCGGCGCCTGTGCCTGCTCTGGGGGGCACACAGCGTCCTCACCGACGACGTCGATTCCTACGAGGAGATGACCGCCAAAGCAGGCGAGTACGCGCGGGCGGAAGGTTTCGCCAAGCCGAACGACATCATCGTCGTGACGGCCGGCATCCCGTTCCACACTGTTGGGAACACCAACAACATCCGGCTGATGCAGGTCTGACGCCGTTCAGCGGGGAACGCCGCGCGCGCATCGCCCGTTAATGGGCAAGCTGCGCCGTTTTGGCGCGAACGCCGGGAGAGACCCATGAGCCTGATCGGACGCATCGTCACCAAGCTTCTCGGCAACGAGAACCGCCCCCTCGACCGCGACGACCGGAACGCCAGCACCGCGACGCCGATCGGTCGCCTGGTCACCAAGATCCTGGGCAAGTAACCTCAGTCGCCGCGCCGCGCGCCCGCTCGGGTGCGCGGCGTTGCTGTTCGCATCCGTCAGTTCGCGACCGCCGCCGCGGTCTGCTTGAGCGTCGGCGAGGCCGGGATGGTGTGCTGCCAGAAGGTGCCGGTCCGGCCCTTTTCGAGACCCTCCTGATAGAGGGCCCGCATGTAGGCGGTGTCGAAGCCTTTCGCGGCTGAGGCCTTCGGGCCGTTCTCGTCGATATAGGTGAGGTTGAAGCTCATCCCGTTGCTGCGGGCCAGCGCGTAGGTCGCGGTCAGCGTGGCGCGTGAGCGGGCGCGGCTCGCCGTCGTGAACGAGCGCTCGACGATGGACAGGGTGTTGTCCTTCGTCACTTCGAAGTCCGGCTCCAGCCGGCCGTTGATCACCACGTAGATGTTGGCCTTGCCGCCGGTGCGGATCTTCCCGTCGCGCAGCAGAAGCGTCTGCGGCAGCGTGAACACCGGGGTGACCACGGACCCGTCGACATGCATTTCCTGGAACCGCGCGTCGGCGGCGGTCACGTCGATCATCTGCGGCGGGAACACCGCCGGGACGCTGGCGGAGGCGGCCAGCACGTCGCGGAACAGATCGAGGGCGTTCGGCGCACCGCTCGACGCGATGGCGCCCATGTTCCAGATCACCGAGCGCTGCGAATCGAGGTTGGTCGTTACGACCATGAGGCGGCGCCCCTTGGAGTGCTCCTCGGCGATGGCGGTGAGCAGTTCCGGGGTGACGTAGCGGGCGATCAGGTTGCGCAGGCGCCCGTCGCCGAACAGGCCGGAGCCGAACAGGATGTTTGAGATGCTGGGCGACGTCACGAGTTCGCCGGCCACGCCGCTGGTGTAGAACTCGGTCAGGTACGCGTCGTAGACCGGCCCCAGGAACGCGAAGGGGGCGATCAGCGCCCCGGTCGACACGCCGGAGACCAGCGTGAATTCCGGGCGCGTGCCCGAGGCTGTCCAGCCGTTCAGGACGCCGGCCCCGTAGGCGCCGTCGCCGCCGCCGCCCGACAGCGCCAGATAGTTGAAGCCCGCGGAACGGCGCAGCGGATTGCCGGCGAGTTCGGCGATCGTATCGACCGATGCGTCGGCGTAGACGCGCGCGCCCGGTATCCCGGGCACGCTGGCGAGCGCCGCCTGCTCGGCGGTGTAGGCGGTGCGCGGGACGCTGCCGCAGGCCGCGACCTGGCCGGCCAGCCCGAGCGCGAGCAACACGCGCAGACCCCCCTGACGGTAACCCATCGTCCTCACCTCGGAAAACAGCAACGCTTGCCCCTTCTGCCACAAGGAAGCAGCTCGGCCGTGACCTCGTTCCGGCTAAGCTTAGCATTCGGTACGATTGTGATGCGATTACGTCGGCCTGTGACGCCCGCGACACGTGACGTCGGGGTGCGCGACGCCCCCCGGCGGCGGTAACCACCTTCCGAGGCCGACCGGTCATTGCCGGTGGACAGGGGGCGACTCGGGCAACGGGCCGCCCTTGCAAGCGCCGCGAGCGCCGCGCTAGGGTCCGGCCGTGGCCTGACGAGACAGGGTGTCGCACGTGGTGCGGCAGCCGACGCGCACGGGTGACGCGCACGGGTGTTGTTCGCACGGCTCTTATGAGCTGCGAGGGTCTTGATCGGCCCGGAACGCATAGCGTCACCTCGGCAGAGCGCGCGGGCCGCAGGGGCGGAGGGGGACTATGGAAGCGGGCCTGAGCTGGACAGATGATCGCGTGGCGCTCCTGCGCCGGCTGTGGGAAGACGGGCAGAGCGCGAGCAAGATCGCGGCGCAGCTCGGCGGCGTCACCCGCAACGCGGTGATCGGCAAGGTGCATCGCCTCGGCCTGGGTGGTCGCGCCCGGGGTGCCGAGGAGGCTCCCGCTTCGACGCCGACCCCCAAGGCCGTCGAGATCGAGACCGCCATCGCGGTGGTCGAGACGCAGGCTCCTGAGCCGGTGGCGATCCTATCGCATCGTCCGGCACCGGTCTTCCCGACGCCCGCTCCCGCCCCCGAGCCGGTGGCGCTGGCGGTGTCGAAGCGGGTCACGATCATGGACCTGCGGGAATCGATGTGCCGCTGGCCGCTGGGCGATCCGACCACGCCGGAATTCCGGTTCTGCGGCGCCCGCTCGATCACCGGGCTGCCGTACTGCACCCACCACGCCGAGATCGCCTACCAGCCCGCAGCCGAGCGCAAGCGCGACCGCCGCGTCGCCTCGTTCCGGTAGGGACAGGGCGTCAGCGGACCGGAACGCCTGTCTCGTTGAGATAGCGCAGGGTGCCGGGGCTGAGCCGGGATGCCGGCACGACCCCGACGAGATTTCTTGGATGGGTGTCGGCACCTTGTGGATGCCGCGCGGCCATGTCGGTCCGGGCCAGGGTGCGGACGATCCGCAAGGCCGTCTCCGGTTCGAAGCCGGGCCGCGCCAGGATGAGACTCCAGGAGCCCACCGTCTCGATCGCGGCGGGCTGACCTGCGAAGCTGCAGGCCGGCACGGTCAGGCGCTTGAGGGCCGTGCCGGGTTGCGCGAGGCGCGCGATACCGGCCTCGGACGGCCCGAAGAAGCGCGCGCCGCCCGGCGCTTTCGCCATCGCCACGAAACCCGGCCATCCCAGACCGCCGCCCCAGAGCGCGTCGGCACGACCATCCTGAACCATGGGCGGCCCGTCGCCCGCTCGGTCGAGCAGGATCGGGCGGATGTCGCGCGCCGGGTCGAGACCCGAGGCTTCGAGGACGCTGCGGCCCATGACGGTCAATCCGGAATTGTGCGTGCCCAGCACCACGGTTCGCCCGCGCAGATCCACGACGGCCTGGATCGGGCTTCCCGCCGGGACGGCGAACAGCCCCGGCGTGGGATACATCGGCGCCAGGACCGTGAGGTCCCCGGGCTCGGCCAATGCGGGATAGGCGTATTCTCCCTGGACCAGCGCCAGATCGACCCGGCCGGCCCGCAGGAGGGCGACATTCTCCGCCGATCCGCCGCTGGCGCGCGTCTCGATGGTCAGCTCGGGATCCGCCGCCTTGATCGCCGCCGCGAAGGCATCCCCGAAAGCGGGGAAGCCGCCGCCGGCCGTTGCGGTGGCGAGCACGACGCGCACCGGCTCCGCGGCCCGCGCGGTTCGGGTGACGAGAAGGCCGAGAGCCGCCGTGAGAGCCACGCGGCGAGTCGCTGTGGCACAATCGCGTTCCATATGGGACCTCGATCCGAAAGCTTACCTCGATCACGTCCGGAGAAAGATATTCCACAAAACGATTGCGCGTCAGCGACGGTCTCCCATATTCGCCTGCAATCCACGGAATCTGCAAAAAGAACTTTCGTGCAGGCCACTTAGCCCAATTGCCCCGGGTTCGGCGACGCGATATCGCAGCCTCCTGTCCACCGGTCGGCCGAGGCACCCCTTGGCCTGGACCGCACGGACCCGACATCAGTTCGACCCGTCACCTGCAGGAGTTCCGCGATGGCCGATTCCCTCAACGCGCCGGCGAAGGTCGGCCACGGCCGTGTCTACGGCTCGATCACCGAGACCATCGGCAACACCCCGCTGGTGCGCCTCAACCGCCTGCCCAAGGAGCACGGCGTCGATGCCGAGATCCTGCTGAAGCTCGAGTTCTTCAACCCGATCGCCAGCGTGAAGGACCGGATCGGCGTCAACATGATCGACGCCCTCGAGGCCTCGGGCAAGCTGCAACCCGGCGGTACGCTGGTCGAGCCGACATCCGGCAATACCGGGATCGCGCTGGCCTTCGTGGCCGCGGCCCGCGGCTACCGGCTGATCCTGGTGATGCCCGAGACGATGTCCATCGAGCGGCGCAAGATGCTGGCGTTCCTCGGCGCTGAGCTGGCGCTCACCCCGGGCGCGCAGGGCATGAAGGGCGCCATCGCCAAGGCCGAGGAACTGCTGAAGGAGATCCCTGGCTCGGTGATGCCGCAGCAATTCTCGAACCCGGCCAACCCGGAGATCCACCGGAAGACCACCGCCGAGGAGATCTGGACCGACACGGGCGGCAAGCTCGACGCGTTCGTGGCCGGCGTCGGCACCGGCGGGACCGTGACCGGCGTCGGCGAAGTCTTGAAGCCGCGCCTGCCGGGCCTGCAGGTGTTCGCCGTCGAGCCGGTGGATTCCCCGGTCATCTCCGGCGGCCAGCCCGGTCCGCACAAGATCCAGGGTATCGGCGCGGGCTTCATCCCTGGAAACCTGCACACGGACATCCTGGACGGCGTGCTCAAGGTCTCCAACGACACCGCCTTCGAGACGTCGCGGGCGCTGGCCCGCCTTGAGGGCATACCGGGTGGCATCTCCACCGGCGGCAACGTCGCGGCGGCACTGGAGCTGGCGAAGCGGCCGGAGTTCCAGGGCAAGCGGATCGTCACGATCGCCTGCTCGTTCGCCGAGCGCTACATCTCGTCGGCCCTGTTCGACGGAATCGGCTGATCCGCCATCGCTGCGGCGCGCAGCCCGCGCCGCATCTTGGGTGTCAGGCGGCATTGGCTCTTCGGAGGCGGTGCGGCCTTTCTTTTCAAGGCGTCACCCTGGCACAGCGGATGGCCGAATGGCCGTTTCGTCATGAGAGTTTGCACGACGATCTCACCGCCGCCCGGCCAATTTTCCTCAATCACCTTAAGGCAGTATTGTTTTTTTATTTACGAGAAAATGGCTTAATTAAATAGTTAATTGCGCGCGATTATAAGTCTGACGCGGATCTATACAGTCAAACTACGTCTTCGCGTCATTGGTTGCACACGTGCCGCAAGAGGGCCATCACTTGCGGCAATCTTGGAAAACCTTCGCGCATGGGTCATCTGAGTCCCGGGTTGCTGGCGCGCCGCGGGCGGCCTGACGACAAGACGGATCTGTCCGCATGCGCTGGCTTCTCGTTCTCCTCGGCTGTCTCGTTGCCCCGGCCGCACAGGCGCAGGGCTTCGTCAGTCACGACCTCACGGGCTTCGTAGACCCAATTCGCGTCGCGATCGGCAGCAATGCGGCGGTGCAGGCGACACCGCTCGACCTCAACCTGACCTGCGCCTCGTGCAAGGGGTCACCGTCCGTCGAGATACAGGTCGGACGCTCGACTGACGGGACCGAGAAGCGCGTACGATCCGGGGAGACATCCCTGGCGAAACTCGAATCGCTCTGCATCAAGCAGAACCCCGATTGCCGCCTCTCGGCCCTGCCGGTCAGTCCGGCGGTCGGGTGGATCACCGTCTATGCCTTGGCGAATGGCGGGGGGTCGACCGCGGTGATCCTGCGCGACGGCGACCTGCTGACGATCCAGGCCCGGGCGGACAATCCCGGGCATGCCAAGGATTCGGTGCTGGCGCTGACGCAGAACGTTGTCCCGAAGATCGTGGGCCCCTGAGGCATAGGTCGCACGACCAACCCGAGCCGGAACGGCCGGCCCGACGCAACCCTGGTCACCCGCCCCCGTTGTCCCGCCACAGCGTGACGCACGAGAGGCATGAGCCATGGCAGATCAGACGAAACGGCCGTCGTTGAAGGATTTCGACGCTCATGCCGACCGCAACGGCCAGGACCTCGGCCAGGACTCGCCCCTCGACGTGGGATTGGCGGCCAACACACAAGCGGACCTCAAGCGTGATCCGGCCGGCGACGCGGAGGCAGCCCGGATCGCGTCCGGAACGCCCGGATCGGATGCCACGGATGCCACCGAGGCCGAGACCCCCCCGGAGAACCTGAAGAAGCTTCAGGGCGATTTCGGCACGGGCGCGAATATGACCAAGGCCATCGACCGTGCCACCGCGGCGGTCGGCCAGGACGACGGGAAGCGCTGATGGCCCGACTCACCAGCGATTCCGGCACGGTGACCCGCAAGCCCGACGATACGGTCGGCACACCGGGTGAACACCCTGCGGGTGGCGGTCATCAAACTTCCGAACAGGCGGCGATCACCGATATGGGCGGGGGCGGCGCGCCGAAGACCGAGCCGAAGGAAGGCTGGGGCAAATCCGGCGAGGCCGGACGGGCACCGCCCGCGGTCGGTGGTTCCTCAGGCGGTCATTCGGACCAGAAAGCGTCCCGCGGCCCCGCCGCCGATGAGAAAGTCGCGAACGGCCATTATCGCGTCGAGCAGGAGAATCAATCGTGAGCGAGCGCGAAGATCCGAAGCCGAAGAAGCCGGCCAACGTTGCCCCCGACGCGGTGAAGGACCCGAACGAGAAGACAGACGGAAAGCCCGGGATGGGGCCCCAGGGCGGAGACAGCCAGAACGACGAGACCGATCCGGGCAGCAGCTGAGAGCCCGTTCACGGAGAGGTGGCGATGGGATTGGGCCTCTTCGCCACCGGCAGATTGTCGCTAGAAAGTTACGGCGTTGAAGCGTGCCGGTCTGGTGCCGAACGTTTCGGGGCTAGTGAAAGTCGTAGCGGCCGGAGCGGACATCATTCACCGATCACGCAGCAGATGCGCCCCCGATGCTTACGACACGCCAAAACTGAGCGGCTCGACGGACAGCACGACCTCATCCGGACGGCAGCCGGTCTCGGCGCAGGCGTAACGGATGGCGTCGCGTTGGGTGCGGAACAGCCCCCCTGCCCTGCCGCCGATCTCTACGGCGATCCAGCGACCGTCTCCGTCCTGACCGACCCGAAAGGGTGCGGCGGGACAAACGTGCTGACTGGCATGCGTGGCGATGGGCATCGGTGTCACAGGGTTCACGCGGCCCGGACCGGACGGGCTGCCGGGCGATCTGGCCCGGTAGTGCCGTTCGGTGGGTCAACCAGGGACTAACCTAAAGTCCCGTCGGCAACCGGAGCTGAGTGCCCGGTTGCCGCGCATTCAGCTCAAGCGGCGGTGTCTTTCGAGGACCGCTCGACGCGCTTGCGGTCGTTCGGGTCCAGCACCGTCTTGCGCAGCCGAATCGACTTCGGCGTCACCTCGACCAGCTCGTCGTCCTGGATCCAGGCGAGCGAGCGCTCCAGGGTCATGCGGATCGGCGGCGTCAGGCGCACAGCCTCGTCCTTCGAGGTGGTGCGGATGTTGGTGAGCTTCTTGCCCTTGAGCACGTTCACCTCGAGGTCGTTCTCGCGGTTGTGCTCGCCGATGATCATGCCCTGATAAACCTTCCAGCCGGGCTCGATCATCATCGGGCCGCGGTCCTCGAGGTTCCACATGGCGTAGGCCACGGCCTCGCCCTTGTCGTTGGAGATCAGCACGCCGTTGCGGCGGCCCGCGATCTCGCCCTTGAAGGGCTCGTAGGCCTTGAACAGGCGGTTCATGATCGCCGTGCCGCGGGTGTCGGTCAGCAGCTCGCCCTGGTAGCCGATCAGGCCGCGGGTCGGGGCGTGGAACACGAGGCGCAGGCGATCGCCACCCGAAGGCCGCATCTCCAGCATCTCGGCCTTCCGCTCCGACATCTTCTGGACGACGACGCCGGAATGCTCCTCGTCGACGTCGATCACGACCTCCTCGATCGGCTCGAGAAGCTCACCGTTCTCGTCCTTCTCGAAGACGACGCGGGGACGGGAGACCGCGATCTCGAAGCCCTCGCGCCGCATCGTCTCGATCAGGATGGCGAGCTGAAGCTCACCGCGGCCGGACACGTAGAACGAGTCCTTGTCGGCCGCTTCCTCGATCTTGAGCGTGACGTTGCCCTCGCCCTCCTTGAACAGGCGGTCGCGGATCATGCGGCTGGTGACCTTGTCACCCTCGGTGCCGGCGAGCGGCGAATCGTTGACGATGAACGACATGGTCACGGTCGGCGGATCGATCGGCTGGGCCTGGATCGGGGTGTCCACCTGCGGGTCGCAGAACGTGTCGGCCACCGTGCCCTTGATCAGGCCGGCGATGGAGACGATGTCGCCCGCCTCGCCGATATCGATCGGCGCGCGCTCCAGGCCCCGGAAGGCCAGGATCTTCGAGACGCGGCCGGTCTCGACCACCTTGCCGTCCCGCGACAGCACCTTGATTTGCTGGTTCGGCTTGACGGTGCCGGAGGCGATGCGGCCGGTGATGATGCGGCCGAGGAACGGGTTGGCCTCCAGCAGGGTCCCGAGCATCCGGAACGGACCCTCCTCGACGCGCGCCGGCGGCACGTGCTTGAGCACGAGTTCGAACAGCGGCTTGAGGCCCACCGACGGATCCGCCTCGGGGGCGTCGGCCATCCAGCCGTTGCGGCCGGACCCGTACAGGATCGGGAAGTCGAGCTGCTCGTCGGTGGCGTCGAGCGCCGCGAACAGGTCGAACACCTCGTTCACGACTTCGTTGATGCGCGCATCCGGACGATCGACCTTATTGATCGCCACGATCGGGCGGAGACCGATCTTGAGGGCCTTGCCGACCACGAACTTGGTCTGGGGCATCGGCCCCTCGGCGGCATCCACCAGCACGATCACGCCATCGACCATCGACAGGATGCGCTCGACTTCACCACCGAAATCGGCGTGGCCAGGGGTGTCGACGATGTTGACGCGGGTGTCCTCCCACACGACCGAGGTCGCCTTGGCCAGGATCGTGATGCCACGTTCCTTCTCCAAGTCGTTGGAGTCCATCGCCCGCTCCTCGACCCGCTGATTCTCGCGGAAGGTGCCGGATTGGGCCAGCAGCTTGTCGACGAGCGTCGTCTTGCCGTGGTCGACGTGGGCAATGATGGCGATGTTGCGCAGATTCATGGTGGCCCGAAACGGGTTGTGCCGGCTCCCTGGCGGCCGCGCGGCGCGGCCGTCCGCGCCGGGTGAGGTACGGAGTCGTGGTGGTTGCGTCGCAATATAAGCCCGCGCGCCCCGCGGCAAGGCCGCCGCACGCATGCCGGTGTATTACGGAACGCCCATACCCCAATAAACCACAGGTCGCGACAGAGAATTCACTGGCGGGAGAAACCGGAAATCGCGCGCTCGCACACGTGTATCTTCGTGGACCCCGCGCTCGGTGATTTTCGGGCGCCGTTCCACTGGCGATTGGCCGTCGTCCGCGCGGACCGGCGGGCGGTGGCGATTCGCCGCCCCTCCCCGCTCTACGGCGGGCTTGGCATACGGGCCGAAACGCGCGGAGGCGACCACGATGCACGGAAAGGTAGCAGGCGAGACAGCACTCGGTAGCGGCATGGATGCGTCGGCCGCCCGCCTCGATTAAGCGCGGCGTCGCTCACGTTGCCCGCTACCGCTGGTGCGGCCGAGATGCACCGGCCGGAGCTTGCGCGTTCACGGCGACCTGACGCGGCCGCTCCGATCCGCGGCGGCGTACGGACATGCTGTCCGCGCGGGTAGCGGTTCCGTGATCGCTGGGTGCCGCCGCGCGGCCGGCATGCCCTATATGACGCCGCGATGACGCTGCCGGCCCTCCTCAGGTCAGCGATGTCACCGTGACGCCGCGCGGCCGATCTCGCGTGTCTTCGAGCCCGATGGATGGAACCGCGTCGTTCGATGGAGTTTTCGCTCAGATCTGTGCGTGCGCGCACACCCGGCTCGCATCGATTTCGCCAGGACGGGCTTTCACCGGACGGATCCGATGCGCGAGCTTGAGCCGCGGCTCTTCCCGTATATCTGGCGCTACTCGAAGGCCGACCAGCTCAAGATCTGCGCGGTGGTCCTGGCCTCGCTGCCGTTCTACTTCGCCTCCCTCGATCTGCCCAAGCGCATCGTCAACGATGCCATCACCGGCAAGGCCTTCGCGCACGGCGAGGCGACCGCTCCCTTCCTGGAGATCACGGTCGATTGGCCGGACCTGCTGGGCGGCGGGACGACGCGGCTGTTCGAGGGCTTCCAGTTCGACCGATTCGAGCTGCTGCTGGGCCTCTCGACCCTGTTCCTGACGCTCGTCCTGATCAATGGTGCCTTCAAGTTCTGGATCAACCTGCAGAAGGGAATTCTCGGCGAGCGGATGCTGCGCCGCCTGCGCTTCCAGCTGTTCTCCCTGATGCTGCGCTTCACCCCGGAGGCGCAGCGTGAGGTGAAATCCTCAGAGACGGCGACGATCATCCGGGACGAGGTCGAGCCGATCGGCTCGTTCATTGGCGACGCGATCGTGGTGCCGGTCTTCCTCGGCACCCAGGCGGCCACCGCGCTCGCCTTCATCATGATGCAGAACATCTGGCTCGGCCTCGCAGCCGGCGGGATGGTGGCGGTGCAGATGACCGTGATCCCGCGCCTGCGGCGTCAGATCATCCTGCTCAGTCGCCAGCGCCAGATCGCCTCGCGCAACCTCGCGGGCCGGGTCGCCGAGGTGCTCGACGGCCTGCCGGCGGTGACACTCAACGACACCGGACGTTGGGAACGGGCTGAAATCGGCGGCCGGCTGTACAGCCTCTACGACCTGCGCCTGCGCATCTACCGGCGGAAATTCGCGGTCAAGTACCTGAACAACCTGCTCGCGCAGGTGACGCCGTTCCTGTTCTACGCCATCGGCGGCGTGTTCGCCCTCAAGGGCGAGCTCGATATCGGCCAGCTCGTGGCGGTGCTCGCCGCCTATCGCGATCTCCCGCCGCCCCTGAAGGAGCTGATCGACTGGGATCAGCAGCGCCTCGACGTCGAGGTGAAGTACGAGACCGTGGCGGCGCATTTCGGGCCGCAGCGCCTCCAGCCCGCGGAGCGGGACTCGCGGGCGACGCCGCCGCGCCTGGGCGGACCGCTGCGCGTGGAGGCGCTGGCGCTACGGGATCCCCAGGGGGGGCTGCCGATCGAGACGACGGACGTCGAGGC
>NZ_VRVD01000580.1:0-2949 GCF_008040015.1 Methylobacterium sp. WL18
GGCGTCTCCCTCCCCCGCAGAGGGGGGAGGGAGACGCCCGTGTCCTTGAGAGGGGCCGTGTCCCGCCCACCTCAAACTTTCTTCTTGATCCCGCTCTGCGGGTTGAGGCTGCCGATGTTGCCGCTCTCGCTGCCGGCGGCCGGGTCGATCACGGCGTTGACCAGAGACGGCCGGCCGGAATCCATGGCGGCGTTGACCGCCCGGGTCAGCTCGTCCGGCGAGGTGACGTGGTAGCCGTCGCCGCCGAACGCCTCCATCATCTTGTCGTAGCGGGAATCCTTCACGAACACCGTGGTGCCCGGGTCGCGCCCGGTCGGGTCGGAATCGGTGCCGCGGTAAATGCCGTTGTTGTTGAACACGACGATGCAGACCGGCAGCCCGTACCGGCAGATCGTCTCGACCTCCATGCCGGAGAAGCCGAAGGCGCTGTCGCCCTCCACGCACAGGACCGGCTTGCCGGTCTCGATCGCGGCGGCGACGGCGAAGCCCATGCCGATGCCCATGATGCCCCAGGTGCCGACATCCAGGCGCTTGCGCGGCTGGTACATGTCGATGATGCCCCGGGCGAGGTCGAGGGTGTTGGCGCCCTCGTTGACCAGGATCGCGTCGGGCCGCTCCTTCACGATCGTCCGCAGGGCGCCGAGCGCGGCGTGGAAGGTCATGGGCGAGGCGTTGCTCATGAGCTTGGGCGCCATCTTGGCGAAGTTCGCCTCGCGCTTCGTCTTCAGCGTGTCGATCCAGTCGGCGGGGGGCTGCTGCCAGCCCTGGCCCATGCCGTCGAGCAGCGCCTGCACGCAGGACGCGATGTCGCCGACCACCGGGGCGACGATCTCGACGTTCGAATCCATCTCGCGGGGCTCGATGTCGATCTGGATGAACTTGGTCGAGCCCGGCTCGCCCCAGCTCTTGCCCTTGCCGTGCGACAGCAGCCAGTTCAGCCGGGCGCCGACCAGCAGCACCACGTCGGAATCCTTGAGCGCCGTCGAGCGCGCGGCCCCAGCCGAGAGCGGGTGCGTGTCGGGCAGCAGGCCCTTGGCCATGCTCATCGGCACGTACGGGATGCCGCTGGTCTCCACGAGGGCACGGATCGCGTCGTCGGCCTGGGCGTAGGCCGCGCCCTTGCCGAGCACGATCAGCGGGCGGCGGGCGGATTTCAGCACGTCGAGCGCCCGGGCGATGGCGTCGGGGGCGGGGCGCTGGGCCGGAGCCGGATCGATCACCTTCACCAGCGACTTCTGGCCGGCCTCGGCCTCCATCACCTGCGAGAACAGCTTGGCCGGCAGGTCGAGATAGACGCCGCCGGGCCTCCCCGAGCAGGCCGCGCGGATCGCCCGGGCGACGCCGATGCCGATATCGGCGGCGTGCAGCACCCGGAAGGCCGCCTTGCACAGGGGCTTGGCGATGGCGAGCTGGTCCATCTCCTCGTAGTCGCCCTGCTGGAGATCGACGATCTCGCGCTCGGAGGAGCCCGAGATCAGGATCATCGGGAAGCAGTTGGTCGTGGCGTTGGCCAGCGCCGTGAGGCCGTTCAGGAAGCCCGGCGCCGAGACCGTGAGGCAGATGCCGGGCTTCTGCGTAAGGAAGCCGGCGATCGCGGCGGCGTTGCCCGCGTGCTGCTCGTGCCGGAACGACACGACCCGCATCCCCGCGGCCTGGGCCATGCGGCCGAGATCGGTGATCGGGATGCCCGGGACGCCGTAGATCGTCTCGATGCCGTTGAGCTTGAGCGCGTCGATGACGAGGTGGAAGCCGTCGGTGAGATCCGGCTCGGCGTCGATCTCGGGGGCGGTGTGGACGATCTTTGCCAGTGCGGTCATCGCTGTCTCTCCCGGAAATTCAGTGTCGGTAGGGGCGGCTCTCAGGGGCTGTGTTCGTGGGATCTCCTATCCGCTTCCCTCACCTGAGGTGCCCGCGCCAGCGGGCCTCGAAGGAGCCCTCCAGAAGTCTCTGCGATCCCTGGAGCCCTCCTTCGAGGCCCCCGCATCGCTTCGTCACCTCATGAGGAGGAGGATAGGAGATCCGTGGATTTCAAGCCGCGTTCGATGCTTGTCGTGACATCGGGCGCATTCAGACCACCCGGATCGGCTGGGCGGCGAGCGCCGCGGGACGCTCGCCCTCGGCGAGGTAGCGGGCGCGCAGCGGCCGCAGCAGGAAGATCGCGAGCGCGGCGGCGGCGACGTTGAGACCGATGATCAGCGAGAACACCGCCGACCAGCCATAGGCCGCCGACAGCAGGCTGGCGAACGGCACCAGGAACGCCGCGGTGCCCTTGGCGGTGTAGAGCAGGCCGGCGTTGCTGGCGGCATACTTCGATCCGAACGTGTCCCCGCAGGTGGCCGGGAACAGCGAGTAGATCTCGCCGAACACCCCGAAATAGACCGCGGTGGCGAACACGAACACCATCGGGTGATGGCCGTAGGTGAGCAGCACGATCACCGCGAGCGCCGCCGTCGAGAAGGCGATGAACATCGTGTTCTCGCGGCCGATATGGTCGGAGACGTAGCCGAAGAACGGCCGGCCGAAGCCGTCGAAGATCCGGTCGAGGGAGATCGCCAGGGTCAGCGCCGCCATCTGCAGGCCGAACAGGCTGACCGGGACGCCGGCCACGTGGAAGTCCTGGGCGATCGGGGCGATCTGCGCCGCCGCCATCAGGCCGCCCGAGGCGACCATGACGAACATCGCGTACATCACCCAGAAGACCGGCGTGCGAATCGCCTCGCGGGGGCTGCGGTCGACCTTCGTCTGGGGCAGGCGCAGGCTCTTGCGCTGGATCGGCGCGGCGGAAACGGGCTTGCGCAGCAGGAAGGCGAGAGCGAGGACGATCGCGCCCTGGCCTGGACCATCGACGCCTACGCCGACAGCCTCGCGCTGCTCTATCTCGGCGCGGTGGTCGGCGGCATCGGCGCCGGCTCGGTCTACGGCACCTGTGTGGGCAACGCGCTGAAGTGG
>NZ_VRVD01000581.1:0-2948 GCF_008040015.1 Methylobacterium sp. WL18
TCAAGGCCGAGGGTGTCGCCGGCAACACCAAGGGCGTCGAGTTCCTGCTGAAGAAGAACAAGGTCGACACCTTCCACGGCACCGGCAAGATCGCGGGCGCCGGCCGAGTCGAGGTCGTGTCCGAGGAGGCCGCCTACACCACGGGCGCCATCCTCGACGTCGCCGGCGGCCGCTAAGCCGCCCTCGATACCCCTTTCTCTTCGACCGCCCCAGGCGGCATGACCGACCGGAAGCGAATTCTCATGTCCTACGATCTCGTCGTCATCGGCACCGGCCCAGGCGGCTACGTCTGCGCGATCCGCGCGGCGCAGCTCGGCCTGCGGACCGCCGTGGTCGAGAAGCGGGCGACCCACGGCGGCACCTGCCTCAACGTCGGCTGCATCCCGTCGAAGGCGCTGCTGCACGCCTCCGAGGCGTTCGAGGAGGCGACCAAGCATTTCCCCGACCTCGGCATCGAGGTCAGCGGCGTGAAGCTCGATCTGAAGAAGATGATGAGCTTCAAGGCCGAGGGTGTCGCCGGCAACACCAAGGGCGTCGAGTTCCTGCTGAAGAAGAACAAGGTCGACACCTTCCACGGCACCGGCAAGATCGCGGGCGCCGGCCGAGTCGAGGTCGTGTCCGAGGATGGCGGCAACCAGATGCTCGAGACCAAGAGCATCGTCATCGCCACCGGGTCCGACGTGACGCGCTTGCCGGGCGTGACCATCGACGAGAAGGTCGTGGTCTCCTCCACGGGCGCCCTGGAGCTCGACCGGGTGCCGAAGAAGCTCCTGGTCATCGGCGCCGGGGTGATCGGTCTGGAGCTCGGCTCGGTCTGGCGTCGGCTCGGCGCCGAGGTCACCGTGGTGGAGTATCTTGACCGGGTGCTCCCCGGCATGGACGGAGAGGTCGGCAAGCAGTTCCAGCGGATCCTGACCAAGCAGGGCATCCAGCTCAAGCTGTCCACCAAGGTGACCGGCGTCGAGGTCGGCAAGAAGGGTGCGAACGTCACCGTGGAGCCGGCCGCGGGCGGCGAGGCGGAGAGCCTGCAGGCGGACGTCGTCCTCGTGGCGATCGGCCGGGTGCCCTACACCGAGGGCCTCGGCCTCGACACGGTGGGCGTGCAGCGCGACGACAAGGGCCGGATCCTCACGGATGCCCACTACGCCACCAACGTCACCGGCATCTACGCGATCGGCGACGTGATCGCCGGGCCGATGCTCGCCCACAAGGCGGAGGACGAGGGCGTCGCCATCGCCGAGATGCTGGCCGGCCAGTCCGGCCACGTCAATTACGGCGTGATCCCGAACGTGGTCTACACGTTCCCGGAGGTGGCCTCCGTCGGCAAGACCGAGGAGGAACTGACCAAGGACGGCATCGCCTACAATGCGGGAAAATTCCCGTTCACGGCCAACGGCCGCGCCAAGGCGAACGGCACCACGGAGGGCTTCGTGAAGGTGCTGGCCGACGCGCAGACCGACCGGGTGCTCGGCGTGCACATCGTCGGGGCGGATGCCGGCAACCTGATCGCCGAGGTCGCGGTGGCGATGGAGTTCGGCGCCTCCTCCGAGGACATCGCCCGGACCTGCCACGCGCACCCGACGCTCACCGAGGCGGTCAAGGAAGCGGCGCTCGCCGTGTCCAAGCGTGCCATCCACGTCTGATCGGCAGAACCCGGCGCAGGATCAGGCGATCTTGCGCCGGGCGTTCGGAAGATCGGCGATCCGCAGGAGTGCGCTCGGCGCCGGCGGGGCGGTGAGCGCGTTCAGGAGATACGGCCGGCGCAGGCCCAGGGCGTTGTGCAGCGCCAGGTCGATGTCGCGGGCGTAGAACGGCATCCGCAGCACCGCGTCGACGCCGAAATAGCGCCCCGCCTGGGCGATCGGCTCCAACTCCGAGGTGGTCAGAAGGGTGATCCGGGTCGGCAGCCCGAGGGGCTGGATCTGGCAGGCGAGTTCCATCCCTTCGATGCCGCCGAGCTTCACATCGAGGAAGGCGAAATCGTAGGCACCGAGCTTGAGCTGGCTCAAGGCGTGGCGGCCGCAATTGGTCTCCTCAAGCGCGATCGCGAAGCCGCTGCGGGCCACCACCCGGCTTATCGCGGTCCGGCCTGCGGGCGACGAGCAGGCCAGCAGCGCCCGGGTCGGGGTGCGTCGGCGGGCATCGGCATGCAGCAATTGCTCGATATGGCCGGGATCGAGCGGCGTCTTCAGCACCTCGTAGGCGCCGAGGCTCTGGGCGATCTCCTGCCAGTGCGGCAGCACCCGGTTGGCGACCAGGACCAGGCAGGGCGGCTCGGCGCCGGCCCGGCGCGCGACCGCGACGGCCTCGGGTCCGCTCAGGTCGGCGAGTTGGAGCCCCACGAAGGCGAGGCTCGGGCGTTTCTGCAGGAGGATGTCGCACAGCGCCTGACCCGACGTGGCCTCGTCGATCACGGCGTGGGGGTCGAAGCGTTCGACGATCGCCCGCAGGGCGGCGCGACGCCCCGCATCGCAATCCGCGATCGCGACGCGCGCGGGCGACCTCGCCTGATCAAGCTCCATGGCTACGCCCCGACAACCGCATCCCCCAATCCAGAGCATGGATGCAGGTGATGACGAACCCCTTAAAAGGCGACCCAATAAGCCACGTCTACGGACTATCCAGGCGAAAAACCCGTGCAATTAGCCGTTTGCACTATCGTCGATAGTCTAGATCAACGGCCCGCCCGCGGATGCGCAGCCGTGTAGGCGCTCATCAGCCGGGCGGCGTCGACCTGGGTGTAGAGCTGCGTGGTCGACAGGGAGGCGTGGCCGAGCAGTTCCTGGATCGCCCGCAGCTCGCCCTGCCGGGCGAGCAGATGCGTCGCGAAGGAATGGCGCAGGGCATGGGGCGTCGCGCTGTCGGGCAGGCCGAGCGCCCCCCGGGCGCGGGCCACCGTGTACTGGATGATGCGCGGCGAAAGCGGCCCGCCGCGGGCCCCCACGAAC
>NZ_VRVD01000582.1:0-2947 GCF_008040015.1 Methylobacterium sp. WL18
GCGCCTCGTCGGCGCTGGGCGATCTCGGATCAGGCATGGCGGGTCCCCCGGAGGCGATGCCGCGCCCCGCGTGCGGCGGGCCCGGCACGGACAGAACGGTCGTCACGCGCGAAGGTGCCCGCCGAAGGGCCAAGGCAACCGTTTCGGCCTCTCACGGTTCTGTCTCCGCGTGGTCGGTCCCGGCGGCGCGAGCGAGAGTGACCCCGTGCCCCGTTGCCTTGTCCCGATCCTGACCGCGACCCTGATCGTCGGCGTCCTGACGCCCGCCCTCGCGGGCACGAAGAAGATCAAGATACCGAACCGCTACGACGGCGCCTGGACCATCGTGGCGACGACCTCCGAAGGGCCCTGCGCGGCCTCGACGAGCTATCAGGTCAAGATCAAGGACAGCGACGCCTCGATCCCGGGGGACGACGTCGACATCGACGGCGGCGTCTCGTCGAGCGGTCGCGTCTCGGCCACGATCATCAGCGGCTCGAACACGGTGCCGATCGACGGCAGCCTCGACACGCAGGGCGCCGGCAGCGGCACGTGGCGGTCGACCGGCGGGATCGTCACCTGCAGCGGCCGTTGGAACGCGCGGCGCTCCGGCTGACGCGCGCCGGCCGGAGGACGCTCAGGCCGGCGTCCGACGGAGGCTCGGCCGCTCGGGCTCCGGCTCGTTGGTCGTCGCGCCGATCTCCTCCGCCTTGCGCCACACGGAGCGGCAGACGAGGATCTCGTTGCTCGCGTCGATGTTGAGCACGAAGCGCTCCGGAACGATCTCGGCGTCCGGAAGGGCGACGCGGACGCCGCTCAGCGAGCGATCGTAGACGATGCACGGCAGGCTGCGATGCTCGTCGATGGAGATGCTGCCGGTCTCGTTCAGCATCGTGCGCGGGGCGCGCCGTCGATCAAGCATTGCCGTCTCGTGAACTGCGAAGCGCGCACGATCGGCGCGCCGGGTTCAGAACCGGTTCCGGAAATGCATCGGATTGTCCGCGTCCGCCCTCAAAGGACGGCGCGTGGCCTCACTATCCGGTGACCACCCCGACCAGCGTCGCCAGGAACCCGAGCGCGACGGCGCCGATCCCGCTCATGAACATCACGTCCCAGCCCGCGAAGTCCTTCGACCGGGGGGCGCGGGTGAAGGCGAAGGCGGTGACCGCGACGCCGCACACGATGAGGGCGACGGCGATGGTGATCGGTGTGGACATGGCGTGTTCCTCCGACGCCGGCTTGCTGGCCCTTTGGGCTCTTGTCAGGACGTCCGCAGCCGGCGTGATCTGCTTTCGGGACGTCCACCGTCGAAACATGACAGACGTTCCAAGTGGGAACAAGGCCGGAATCTGTTCTGCACTGCAGAACGACGGAGGATCGCGCTGCCTCATCTGACACCCGCGGCGGATAGGCCAGGGGAAAACGTGGAAGCTCCTTTCCGTGACGGAGGCGGGCCGGGCAGCTCAGTCGACGAAGACCCGGACGCCGTCCGTGTTGAGGATGTCCCGCTGGTCGGCGCACCATTGGTCCGCTCCGACCTCCGCGATGGTCTTGGCGACGCGTTGGCCTTCCTCCGCGATGGCGGTCTGAGCCTTTCGACGGCCGAGGGCCGCGTCGAGGGCCCTCCGGACCGTCCGGGACAGGCCCTCGGACACCGTGTCGTCCACGGTGTAGATCTTGCGGCAATACAGGACGATGCCGGCCTGGGCGCCGATGATCCGCACCAGGCCCTCGATGGTCTCGGTGCGCTTGTCGTCCTCGGCCATCGCGGGTGCGGACGGCAGGGTCCACGCGGCCAGCACGGCGGCGAGCAGAACGCGTCTCATCGGCGGGTGGATCCTCTGTGGGCTGGGGAACGACGTAGCGCATGCTGCGCCGACCCCGCGACACAGAGATAGGGCTGCCGCTCCCGGATGCCCCCCGGGCCCGAGACTCGGCGAAGCGGCATCGGATCGCGGGCACGCAGGCCCGGTTCTTCCTATGCCGTGCTCGATGGCGCGCGCGAGCGGACCTGTACGTCCCCGGCGGGCCGGCCCCCGGGAAGACCGGATAGACCCCACGCCTCGATGCGCCGACCGCGTGCGAACCGAAGACTTTCCGGCCAGCGACTGTCTGGCCAACTGCCTGCGGGCCAAAAAATAGCGGGCCGATTATTTCCGGGCCGACATCATGTCGTGGGTCAGCACGGTCAGCTTGCCGATCAGGCTGGAGATGTCGGCGCCCTTGCACGACCATTGCGTGCCGATCGCCTCGCCATCGGTCGAGACCGAGACGACCGCCACCGAGCGCAGCCGCCCCTCGCGGGCGAGGGCGAGCTGCTCCTGCAGCACGGCGATCACCGAAGCGGTGTCCTCGTCGGCCACGGTCGGCGCGATATGCGCCGGGAAGGCCACCACGGAGTTCGTCTGCTCACGCTTCATCATGCTTCGACCCCGCACCCGTTCTTCTCAGGAACCGGGGTGGGCATCAGCTTTGTGCAGAGTGTGGCAGCTTGTCCGTGTCGGGCCACGTCGCAGACATGTGTGGCTGCGGGGCAACGATCACGGGCCGGACCGTTCGACGTGGCAGTCCGGGATCGTCGAAGGTGGCACGCGGTCGACGGATGAGGGATCCGGAGGGCGTGCGCACCGGTCGTACGTGGCCGGGACGACCTCGGCGGCATCCGCCGCCGGAGGCGTCGAGGTCGCTGTCGATCAGGCCGCCTTGCGACCCTTGCGCTCGCGGTCGGCCATGGCACCGGGCTGGCCCAGGCCGATCGCCTTGGCGAGGGCGGAGCGCTGCTCGGCGTAGCTCGGGGCGACCATCGGGTAGTCCGTGGGCAGGCCGTATCGCTCGCGGTAGCTCTGCGGGCTGAGGCCGTTGGCGGTCAGGTGGCGCTTCAGCGTCTTGTAGGTCTTGCCGTCGATGAAGCTGACGATCCCGTCATGCTGGACCGACTTGCGGATCTGGGCCGCGCTCGGCTTGTCGA
>NZ_VRVD01000583.1:0-2947 GCF_008040015.1 Methylobacterium sp. WL18
AACCTCATCCGCACCGCATCCGACACGGACAGCCTCAAGACCCGCAGAAAAGCCGCCGCTTGGAACCACGACTACCTCAGAGCCATCGTCACTCAGACCGCCTGATCCCCTTCAAGCGATCGCCCTGCGCTGGGCGGCATTTTCACTGTCGTCTTCACTGTCGTCTACACTATGCGCGGACCGGTTACGTGGCTCATCACCGCTTGGCCCGCGAACAGGAAGGAGCGCGCACGCTATGGCGAACGCTGATGCGATCACGTTCATGAGCCTGGCGGATGGAACGCTGCTGCAACGCCATCCCGATGGCGCGTTCCGGCCCGTGGTTGCCGAGAGCGACCGCGCCAAGCTCGCGGCTCTTACAGAGGACGAGGTCGAGCGCATGAGCGCGACTGACCTAGACCACCCCGGCCTCGACGATGCCTTCTGGGAACGTGCGGCCTCGCCCCCCACTCAGGAAGCCGTATCGATCAAGCTCGACAGCGACGTCCTGCAATACTTCCGAAAAGCCGGCCGCGGCTACCAAGCCCGGATCAACGCCGTGCTGCGGAACCACATGCGGGCGGCCGGGAAGGGGCGCTAAGCCCCCTCGACTTCACGCGTCAGCCCCGACGATCTCCGCCAGCGCCGCCTCGACCCGGCCGCGGAAGAAGTCGGCGTTGGGCATGGTCTCGGTCATCGCGGCGGCCCGACTGGTCGCCTGCCGCAGGATCTCCGCGCGCAGCGCCGGGTCGTCGCGCTCCATCATCTCCAGCATGATGCGCACCACGAGTTCGGTCGCGATCGACCGGGCGGGGTGGTCGTAGGGGGGCTTGGGCTCGTCCATCGCGCGCTTTCGTGTCAGGAATGGATCGGTGCGTCGTGCCGGTGGAACGCCCGCACCCGGCGCCAGACCGCGGTGTCGTAGTTCGACGGCGTCTCGGCCTCGCCGGTGAGCCACTTGAACAGGTCGCGGTCCGGCACCTCGATCAGCGCCTCGAACTCGGTGAGTTCCGACTCCGACAGGGTGCCGATCTCGGCGTCGGCGAAGCGGCCCATGATCAGGTCCATCTCGCGGATGCCCCGGTGCCAGGACTGGAACAGAAGGCGGCGGCGGCGCGGGTCGAGGTCGGCGCTGGTGCGGGTGGTGCCGGACATTTTTTGGGACTTCCGGTCGGAGGGTGGTCGGCCTCAAGATAGGCGGCGCGGGGCGCCGGATCCAGGATCCGGGTTTCAGATCGGGCCGCAACCGCCGGGCGAACGGCAAAAAGCGATTGCCTCCCGCGGGTGCTCCGTTATCTCGAGTCCGCGATGTCCCGGCGCAACGGGGCCGGCGCAACGGGGCTTGAGCGGAGTACGACGATGCCGAAGGCGATCCGGGTCTACGAGTACGGCGGCCCCGAGGTGATGAAGTTCGAGGACGTGCCCCTGTCCGAGCCGGGCCCCGGGCAGATCCGGGTCAAGCAGGCCGCCATCGGCGTCAACTTCATCGACATCTACTTCCGCACCGGCGCCTACAAGTCGCCGCACCTGCCCTACACCCCCGGCAAGGAGGGCGCCGGCACCGTCACGGCGGTGGGCGAGGGGGTCTCGAACATCAAGCCCGGCGACCGGGTGGCCTACGGCTCGGTGCCGGACGGCTGCTACGCCGAGGAGGCGGTGATCCCGGCCGCGGCGGCGGTTCCGATCCCCGACGGCGTCGACGAGACAACCGCCGCCGCCATGATGCTCAAGGGCCTGACCGCCGAGTACCTGCTCCACCGGACCTACGCGGTGAAGCCCGGCGACACGATCCTGTGGCACGCGGCCGCCGGCGGCGTCGGCCTGATCGCCTGCCAATGGGCCAAGCACCTCGGCGCCACCGTGATCGGAACCGCCGGCAGCCCCGAGAAGGCGGCGCTGGCCAAGCAGAACGGCTGCGACCACGTCATCCTGTACCGCGAGGAGGACGTCGCCAAGCGGGTGCGCGAGATCACCGGCGGCAAGGGCGTGCCGGTGGTCTATGACGGCGTCGGGCAGGCGACCCTGATGGGCTCGCTCGACAGCCTCGCGCCGATGGGCCTGCTGGCGAGCTTCGGCTCGGCCTCCGGTCCGATCACCGGCCTCGACCTCGGCCTGCTCGCCCCGCGCGGCTCGCTCTACGTCACGCGGCCGACGCTGGCGACGTTCTCGTCGAACCGCGCCACCCTGGAGGAGGCGGCCGCCCGCCTGTTCAAGGCGGTCGGGGACGGCGCCGTGAAGATCGCCGTCAACGCCACCTACCCGCTCGCCGAGGCGCAGACCGTGCACCGGGACCTGGCCGGACGCGAGACCACCGGCTCGATCGTGATGCTGCCGTGACACCCGGCGCCGCCGACCTGCTCCTCGTCATCGACGTGCAGGTCGACTTCCTGCCGGGCGGGGCCCTCCCCGTCCGGGACGGCCACGCGGTGGTCGCGCCGATCAACGCGCTCCAGCACCGCTTCCGCCACGTGGTGCTGATGCAGGACTGGCATCCGGCCGACCACGTCTCCTTCGCCGACAGCCATCCCGGGCGGGCCCCGTTCGAGACCGTGGCGCTGCCCTACGGCCCGCAGGTGCTGTGGCCCCGGCACTGCGTCCAGGGCAGCCCGGGCGCGGGCTTCGCGCCGGGGCTGGCCACCGACCGGGCGAGCCTGGTGGTCCGCAAGGGCCTGGACCCCCGGGTCGACAGCTACTCGGCGTTCCTGGAGGCCGACCGCATCACCCGCACCGGGCTTGCCGGCGCGCTGGCGGAACGCGGCATCACCCGCGTCGTCCTGTGCGGCCTCGCGACCGATTTCTGCGTGCTCTGGAGCGCGCTGGATGCCCGCGATGCGGGCTTCGAGGTCCGGGTGGTGGAGGATGCCGTGCGCGGGATCGACGTGGACGGCTCCCTCGCCCAGGCCTGGGCCCGGATGGAGGCGGCCGGCGTGCGCCGGATCGGGTCGGCCGAGATCGCGTAGCGCGTCAC
>NZ_VRVD01000584.1:0-2946 GCF_008040015.1 Methylobacterium sp. WL18
GCCTGAAACCGTCTGCGACCGCCGACCCGGCCGGCGGCCGCAGACGGTTTCAGGCGCTCGGCAGCGGCTTTCCCGCGACGGATGGACCGTTGCCGAACCAGCGGACCGGTCCCCGCCGGGCCCATGTGGTGCACGACATCTGCATCGGGTGCTGAGCGGGTCCGCTCACCGTCCGCCAGCTGACGCCCGGCATCATTGCAGGGCGCTTGATCGGGTGTTGGCGCGGATCCAGCCCGGTGAGAGCACGTCGCCCTCCTCGGTGATGATCCAGGGCTGTGCGTCCCCCACGGCGATCGCCTCGGCCGCCGCCGCAAGCGCCTCACGCAGGGTCGCGTAGGGGCGCCCTTCGGCGGACCGCCCGAGCGAGCGGTTCGGCCACACGGTCAACTCGGCACGCTTGTCGAGGTCTGCGGGCGTCATGGGCGCGCTCCGGATGACGTCAGAATTGAACCCTGTCTAACCGGCTCATGTGACGTGAGCCTGGCGTTCGTGTTGCCGATTCGTGTCGCGAACGCTGCGCGGTCCGCCCGCCGCCGCGATCCGAGCGACGCGGCGCCCTGGCCGGCCCATCATGGTCCGGAGCATCCGGCTCCGAACCGACGCAGCGTCAGGAGATGTCGCGCGTCTCCGACCGCGCACAAGGGGGAGACTCCAAAGAGTGGGAGAACTTTTTTCTACGCCGCCGGGCGGAGCTTCAAGTTTCTTCGTCCCACTCCCGGCCGGCGTGGTGCCGGCGCGCGCCAGCGCACGCGTCCCAGGTTGGGCGATCGAGGCCCGCGAACGGTCGAGGACGACAGGGCTGCCCGAAGGATCCGCAGGCTTCCCCCGCCGGGACCCGCGCGGTGAAATAAAATTTCGCGCGTGATCAATTTATATTTTCGAGTTCATGGATGGCAATTTAGTTCAATTGTCCCGAATGCATGGCGCGTTCTGCGCCGGAACACGGATATCGCTCGGGCGGCGGTGCGAAAACTGCAAAACCATGCCGGGCCTGCGTTATGTTGCAATGCGGAATGAGCATACCGCAACGCACAAATCCGTGGTCTCATGCACTCAGCGATTGCATCCCGCGATCGAACCGGAGTCGCACCATGCGCACGATCCTCATCCTCGCGTCGGCGGCGCTCACCTCTGCCGCCCTCTTCACCGTCCCGGCCTTCGCGCAGGACGACCTTCACCTGACGCCGCCGCTGTATCGCGACCAGGCCCGCGCGACCACGCAGGTGCGCTCGGCTCACGATCTGACCACCACGCCCCAGCCCGTGTCGGCCATGCAGACCGGCCGCAGCCCAGTGGCGGCCGTCGTCCGGCCGATGGTCCAGGCCTCGGCCGAAACGGCCCGCTGAGCACGTCTCGGTCGTCGCGCCGCGATCCGCCGGTCCGGGATCCGGTTCGGCGGATCGGCTATCAGACGAGGTGCAGGTCCTGCGCGGCGAGACTCGGTGAGACGCCGCGCTCGATCAGGCGACGGGTCCGGGCGCGCTGCTCCGGTCCTGTATTCAGTGCAGCGCCCGTCGCACGGTAGCTGTCGAGCCACAGGTCGAGCCAGGCATAGTGTATCGCGACCGCGAGAAGGGCCGCGTTCTCCGCCTGGCGGATGCCGAGCCGGACGGCCTCGTCCGTCAGGCGGCCCACCTCCCCGTACATCATCGGCAACTCCACGTCCGGGATGGCCGCCGGCACAGGAAACATCGTCGGCCCGCCCCGGAGGCAACGGCCCCGAAGGGCCGGGTCCCCCGGTGTGTGCGCTTAGTGCGACGCCTGGTCGACGGCGTTCTGCGTCTCGTGGCCCATCTGCTGGGCCGCATCCTGACCCTGCTTCACTGCCTTGCGGGTCTCGTCGACACCCTGCTGCATCGCAGCCTTGGCGCGCTCCGCCCCCTGCTGCATCGCGCCCTGCGTGAGGCCGCCGAGTTCCTTGGCCTGGGACTGCATCGCGGCGAATCGCTCGCGGACGTATTCGGCCTGGAGTTGCATCGCTTCCGGGAAGGACTTGGCGGCCGCGAGCTTCTGCGCGAGGTCGAACGCCGCACGGACGTTCTGCTCGGCATAGTCGAGGCTGCGGGCGTAGATGTCGGACGCATTGGTCCGGGTCAGGTCCGTCGAGCCCTGAAGGGTATCGGTGGCACGGCGCGCCGAACCGATGAACGTTCCGAACGCCTTGCGGGCCTGCTCGACACTGGTTTCGGCCAGATCGCGCATTTGCGGCGGGACCTCGAAGCTGGGAATATTCGCCATGACTGGTCTCCTTCGGCCGCACGTCTGGCCGCGGCCATGGCTGTTGTGCACTGCACAAGCGAGAAGGTCCAGGGATCGGCGAGTGACGGGACCCCGGATTCTGTCAGATCTCCGTCTCGCGCCGGATGATCGCGTCCTCGCCGCCGCCCTTCTGCGACAGCCCGACCTCGGGCGCGTCGTCGCTGATCGGCAGGGGCTTGTTGGAGGCGCCCGGCTCGACTTCCGCGGGGCCGGTCTCCGAGTCCGGGTCGGCCGGCGGCAACGTCCGATCCGGTACGCGCGCGGGCTCTCGCGAATCAGTCATGCATGGCTTCCCTGGTCCGGAGAAACGTCGCCGGGGCCTCACGGGTCCCGGAGCGCCGGTGTCGGTGGGCAGTATCGCGTGCGCCGCGCTATATGCGGGCGGGGGATTTGAGGAGAGCGTCGTGTTCACCGTCAAGGGGATCGATCCGTCCGGCCGCGTCATGACCTTCGCGTGCGGGACCGACGAGCAGGCCATGGAGAAGACCTGGGAACTCGTCCGGCGCGGGTTCCGGGAGATCGTGGTCGCCGATCCCAAGGGTAAGGAGATGTCGGCGGCCGCGTTCGAGCGGTCCCTGGATATCGACTGGGGCGAGTGAGCCGGCCCGGCGCGCGAGGGTCGATTCGCGGCGCCGTCGGCGGAAGGCCGGCCCCGCCCCCCGGGACGATCTAGCGGTTGCCGAGGGC
>NZ_VRVD01000585.1:0-2944 GCF_008040015.1 Methylobacterium sp. WL18
GCCGGCAACAGGGCCGGCAGCAGGCGGGCGAGGTTGCGCACCTCGCCGATCAGGCTGCCCCAGGCTTTGCGGGCCTCCCACCAGCGCTCGTAGCAGGCGTTGTTGCGAAAACTCAGGAAGATCGACAGGGCGAGGCCGACCAGCGTGAACGGCGCGACCCCGGCGGTCACCGGGAAGAAGGCGGGCCAGCGCGCCTCCGCCCAGACCACCAGGCAGGAGACCGCGACGATCCCGACGAGTTTTTGGGCCACCCGCGGCAGGATCGAGCCCTGCATCGTGAACAACAGGGTGAACAGGTTGGGCCGGGTGCGGACGATCATCGGGGCTTCGCGGCGAAGGGTCGGCCCTCCTGCCCTGCCCTCCCGGCTGCGGCAAGGGGCCGGCCGGACACGACCCTGTGGTCTCCCGCCGCCCGGGGCTGGGCTGCCCCGCGCGCGTCCGCCCCGAAGGTGACGCCGGGGTTGCCGCGATCGGCCTGACCTCTCCTGTAACTCCCGCGCCTCAAGACGGGATCTGGGATGGAAGTCGTGGTTCGGCGGGGCCGTCGGGGTGGCCTCCTAGAACGCCGATCCGCGCAAAGCCTCCGGCGGGGCGATCGTCTCCAGGCGATCCAGCGCGGCCAGCATGCGCACCGAGACGGGCGACCAGCAGGCGGGGCGCTTGTGGACGAAGGCGCTGCGGGCGCGGTGATAGGGCGCGTCCGACTGATGGAAGTTCCGGTCCATCTGCGTCAGCTCGTGCCGGCGATAGGCATCGAGCGGCCGGCGATCCTCGTCCTCGGCTCGCTGCAGGCGCTTGCGGTCCGTGAGCGCGGCGTGGCGTTCCGCCTGCCCTGCGGCGAAGGCCTGGACGGTTCTGGCGAAGTGCTCGGCATCACCCCGGATCGCCTCGTCGGCCAAGCCGATCTCCGCGGCCCGCCGGCCGCTGATCGGCAGGCATCCCTCGGTCAACTGGACGGCGCGCTCCCAGCCGACCCGGCGGGGCAGCAGATAGGTCCAGTATTCCGAGCCGTAGAGCCACCCCATCGTGCGGTAATGCGGATTGAGCACGATGCTGTCCCGGACCAGCACGAAATCCGCGGCCAGCGGCAGGATCGCGCCGCCCGCGCCGGCATTGCGGCCGAGCGCCGCGACGACGATCGTGTCGGTCGCGGTGATGATCTCGCGCACCAGGTCGTCCATCGCGACGATGTTCGCCCAGGATTCCGCGGCCGGGTCGGCGCTCGCCTCGATCGCGTTGAGATGGATGCCGTTCGACCAGTGGTCGTCGCCGCCCGCCAGCACGATGACCTTGGCGGAACTCTCCGCCGCCTGCCGGAACGCCGCCTGGAGTCGGCGGCATTGTACCGTGCTCATCGCGCCGTTGTGGAAGTCGAAATGCAGGGTGGCGACAGTGCCGGCCCGCTCGACGCGCACCTCCTCGACCGGGTTGGGATGCGCGAGCCCGGCCGGGGCGGCGACGGGCAGGTCGGCCGGGATCCGGTCACCCAGCACGTCCACGGCGCTGCGCTTGATCCCGCCGCCGCCCTCCAGCTTCGGCTTCAGGCGGCCGATCCAGACCGCGCCGTCGACCGTCGCGCGGCAGATCGCGCCGCTCTCGGATTGGGCGATCACCTGGCCCGGCGCGCCGCGCAGGTCCGGCTCCGCGCAGGCGGCGTGGAGGAAGACAGGGAGGCCGTAGATCGCGTCGAGCACGCCCGGCACCCCGTCGGCCGCATGGATCCGCGCCAGGATTTCGGCGGTCCCGCACCGGTTCCAGTCGATGCACCGATCAGCCTGCTTCATCGACGGACGCAGCCGGCCGAGCGCGGTCGGGGCGGCGTAATCGAGCGGCCTCGGCCGGAATCCCGGCGTCTGGAGGTTGGCGAGCGCCTCCCACAGGCAGGCGATTGCGGCGTCGATCGCCTCGCGCCGGTAGACGCTGCTCTTGGGCGCCTGGCGCAGCGGGAAGGTGCGCGTCGCCCAGATCGGGCCGGCATCCATCTCGGCTTCCGCCTGAAGCAGGGTCACGCCCCACCGGTCCCATCGTTCCTGGATGGCCCAGTCGAGCGCCGAGGCGCCGCGGTCGCCCTCGATGCCGGGATGCACGATCAGCGTCAGGTGCTGGCGCCAGATCCGGTCCGGGATCGCGCGGGTGAGGAAGGGGGCGATGGTCAGATCCGGCCGGAACGCGGCGAACGCCTCGTCCAGGCGCTGCTCGTCGCCACCGTAGATCTCGACGGCGACCTCGTATCCGGCATCGGACAGCTCGACGAAGAAGCGCTGCGTCATGCTGTTGAACGCAGACGAGACTAAGAGGACGCGCATCGCAGGTATCCAAGACGTCGACAGTGAGTTCGAGTCCCGTCCCGGATTTTCCCGCCCTTATGACCTCTGGTTATCGATTGTGGTTGCTGAACAGGTGAATTTTTTGAGAATAATCGTAAAAACGGAGCGATTCCCTGCAGCGATCAAGACCTAGTCTGCGGGAAGAACTGGGGCAAGCCGTAAATATGCTTGTCCGGCATGTGTTTCACATGGCCGATGGTACGGTGTTTTTACCGATCCGAATAGAAGGACGGCCGCGCAACGGGGTTTGCTTGTCCGCGGTGCCGAAAGCCACCGATGTCCTAAGGGCCGGCGGTGACCGTTCGAGCTGGCGCCCTTAGTCGGCTTCCCACAGCCAGGCCGCCCCGCGCACCCCGGAGGCGTCGCCGTGAAGGCTGGCGCGCACGGGGGTGTCGAAGGCGTCGGAGAAGACGTGCGGGGCGATCGCACCGGGCAGACCGGCGATCAGCTCGGGGATGCGCGACAGGCCGCCGCCGATCACGATCACGTCCGGATCGAGCAGGTTGACCACCTGGGCCGCGGCGCGCCCGAGCCGGTCGAGATGCGTCGCGAGGGTTTTCCGCGCGTCGCCGTCACCGTCGCGGGCGGCGGAGACGACGGCCTCGGCGGTGCCATGG
>NZ_VRVD01000586.1:0-2943 GCF_008040015.1 Methylobacterium sp. WL18
GGCGATCCGGCCGAGGCGGCGTCCCGCCTGTTCGGGGCGCTGCGCACGCTCGATGCCTCCGGGGCCGCCACCATCGCGGTGGCGCCGATCCCCCCGGACGGCCTGGGCGAGGCGATTCGGGACCGTCTGGCCCGCGCCGCCGCACCCCGTTGAGGGCGACCGTTATTTTTATCGGCGCCGTGGAACAGATGACGCCGTGACCCGTTCATTGATCACGAAGGCCTTCTCAGCCCCCAAATGGCCTTTTCCTTCAAGGCTCGGAGCGATCCGAGCCTTTTTTCTTGCGCTGTGCTGTCAGGCCAGCTTGGCCGCGATCCCGGCCACGTGGCGACCCTGGAACCGCGCCCCGTCCAGCTCGACCGCGCTGGGCTGGCGCGAGCCGTCGCCGTCCGCGATCGTGCTGGCGCCGTAGGGCGTGTTGCCCTTGACCGCCTCGACGCCGACCTGGCCCGGGAACGAGTAGGGCAGCCCGACCACCACCATGCCGTGGTGGAACAGCACGGTGTGGAAGCTCGTCAGCGTCGTCTCCTGGCCGCCGTGCTGCGAGGCCGTGGAGGTGAAGACCGAGCCGACCTTGCCGACCAGCGCACCCTTCATCCACAGGCCGCCGGTCTGGTCGATGAACTGCTTCATCTGCGCGGCCATGTTGCCGTAGCGGGTCGGCGTCCCGAAGATGATCGCATCGTACTGGGGCAGCTCATCCACCGTGGCGATCGGCGCGGTCTGATCGAGCTTGAAGTGGTTCTGCCGGGCGACCTCCTCGGGCACCAGCTCCGGCACGCGCTTCACAACCGCCTCGGCGCCGGCCTCCCGAGCGCCCTCGGCGACGGCATACGCCATCTGCTCCACGTGTCCGTAGGTCGAGTAGTACAGCACCAGGACCTTGGCCATCGAACGATCTCCCGTCTCGGGTTGCGGAGCGCCGCCGAGATCCCCCGGGCGGCGCGCTGGCCTCTCCATCGCGCGTTTTGCGCTTTGCAAAAATGCCCCGCCACGCAAGAACACCCTTGCGGAGATGCAAGGAGGCGAGCGTGTCGCTGGACTGGGACGAGTTCCGCTTCGTGAAAGCCGTCGCCGACCGGGGTGGACTGACCGCGGCCGCGACGCAGCTCGGGATCAACCATTCCACGGCGTTCCGGCGCCTCGGGTCGATCGAGGCCCGGCTCGATGTGCGCCTGTTCGAGCGCCTGCGCACCGGCTACGTGCCGACCCCGGCCGGCGTGGCGATGATCGAGGCGGCCGGCCGGATCGAGACCGACGTGACCCGGTTCTCCCGCACGGTCGCCGGCCAAGGGCAGACGCCCTCCGGGGAGTTGCGCGTGACGGCGCCGGTGAACTTCGCGACCGGGATCCTGATGCCGATCCTGGCGTCGTTCTGCGCACGCTACCCGGAGATCCGTATCGACCTGATCCTGGCCGAGGAAGCGCTGAACCTGTCGCGCCGGGACGCCGACGTGGCGATCCGCGCGAGCCGGAGCCCCAGCGAATCCCTGGTCGGGCGCCGTCTCACCGGTCTCGCCTGGGCCATCTACGGACGCGCCGGGCAGACCTATGGCGATCTCGCCGAGGAAGCCTGGGTGGTTCCGGGTTCGACGGTGGGGGGCGGCCTGTTCGCATCCTTCCTCCAGACGAGGGCACCGCCGGAGAAAGTTCGCCTGCGGATCAACACGGTGACGGGGCTGAAGGAAGCGGTGACGACCGGACTGGGGATCGGGCCGCTGCCGTGTTTCGAGGCGGATACCGACCCCGCCCTGCGCCGGCTCTCCGGCCCACACCCGGAGATCGGGGCGGACCTCTGGGTTCTGACCCACCCCGACCTGCGTCACGCCGGGCGGGTCCGGGCGTTCATGGAACACCTCGCCGAAGCGATCCTACCGCTCCGGGCGCGCTTCGAAGGCCGGTGACGCCGTTCAGGCGCGGATCTCGACGACTTCGACTTCGCTGCCGTTGACCTCGACCACGTCGCCCACGCTCTTGCCGGTGATCGCCTGAGCGAGTGGCGCCACGTAGGAGATCGAGCCCTTGTGCGGGTCGGCCTCGTCCTCGCCGACGATGCGGAAGGTCTGCTTCGTCTCTTTCCCGGACTCGTCCTCGCGCAGGATCGTGACGGTGGCGCCGAAATGCACGGTCTGGCCGTCGATCGGCTCGACCACCTGCGCGGTGTTCTTGCGGGCGAGCCAGTACCGCAGATCCCGCCCGATCCGGGAATCCTCCGCCTTGTCGGCGTGATCCAGGGTGCCGAGTTCCCGCTCCAGGCGCGCGACCTCCGCCTCGATCTGCGCCAGCCCCTCCGGCGTGACGAAGTTGGTGTGCGGCGAGATGGGACGGTCGGGCAGGTTCTCGAAGGCTTCCCCGCCCTCGGGCTCTTTGACGAATGCTACGCTCATGGGAAGTGCAATGCGGCGGGAACGGCAAGGGTTCCGGCCAAAGCTTCAACCGACCTCCACCACGGTCCGCCCGCGGATCCGGCCCGCCAGGATCTCCGGCCCGAGCCGGCCGACCTCCTCCAGGCTGACCCGGCGCGTCATGCTGGCGAGCTTGTCGAGATCGAGTTCCCGGGCGAGGCGCGCCCAGGCCGCGCGGCGCTTCGTCTGCGGGGTGGTGACGCTGTTGATCCCGAGGAGCGAGACGCCGCGCAGGATGAACGGCGCCACGGAGGTCGGCAGGTCCATGCCCTGGGCCAGCCCGCAGGCGGCGACCGCGCCGTCGGACCGGGTCTGAGCCAGCACGTTGGCCAGGGTGGTGGAGCCGACCGCGTCGATGCCGGCCGCCCACCGCTCCTTGCCGAGCGGCTTGCCGGGCTTGGACAGCTCCGCGCGGTCGAGGATCTCGGCGGCGCCGAGGCCCTTGAGGTAATCGGCCTCGCCGTCTCGCCCCGTGGAGGCGATCACGTGCCAGCCGGCCCGGGCCAGGAGCGCCACCGCCACCGAGCCGACGCCGCCC
>NZ_VRVD01000587.1:0-2937 GCF_008040015.1 Methylobacterium sp. WL18
GGGGAATGGCGGCCCGGTCACGGTGAGCCTCACAGCGGGCGCGCAGGTCTCCACCACCGGCGACGCGGCACCGGCCCTGCTGCTGCAGTCGATCGGCGGCGGTGGCGGCTATGGCGGCGCGCATCAGGTGATGGGCTACGCGGTCCCCTACGCATTGCGAGACGGCGCCAGCGGCGATGGCGGGGCCATCCGGGTGACGCTGGAGGACGGCGCCGCGATCCGCACGACGGGCGCCCAATCCCACGGCATCCTGGCCCAGAGCCTGGGCGGCGGCGGCGGCCTGCTCCTCGATCTCAACGGCCCGGTCACTGCGGCGTCGCCGGGCCAGAGCCGCCTCAACGCCAGCGGCAAGGGCGGCGACATCGCCATCGCGTCGTCCGGGTCGATCATCGCGTCGGGCCGGGATGCCTACGCGATCTTCGCCCAGTCCGGCGTCCAGCGCACCGACGGCAGCCTGGAGCCCGACCGGGAGCGGGGCGGCCGGATCGATATCCGGGTGAACGGCCTCGTCACCGGCGGCAGCGGGAGCGGGGCGGCGATCCGTGTCGATGGCGGGCGCTACACCACGATCGACATCGATCAGCGCGCCGTGGTCAGCGCCGCCTCGGGCCGGGCCATCGTCGGCGCCGTCACCGCCGGCGAGATCAACAATTACGGCACCGTGATCGGCGACGTGGACCTGGCCGCCGGCCAGGCGGGAAGCGTCACCTTCGTGAACGGTGGCTTCCACAACACGAGTGCGACCTCGGCGATCCTGCGCACCGGCCCCGAAGGCGTGATCGCGCTGGGTCCGAACGGCCGCCTTCACAACAGCGCCGTCCTCGACATCGGCGGCGTCGGCACCGTCGCCCGGGCGACCGTGACCGGAAGCTTCGAGCAGAGCGCGTACGGGCGCCTGCTGGTCGACGTCGCGCCCCTGGCGCCGGAGGGCGCCCTGCGCGCCGATCTCCTCACCGTCACCGGCACCGCATCCCTCAAGGGCGTGGTCGAGCCGCACCTGATCGATGGGCTCCTGCCCGGCCGGTACACCTTCCTCAGGGCCGCCCAGGTGTTGGAGAACAGCGCCGTCGCCACCGGCGGCAGCATCCATTCCGGCGCGGTCCCGATCTCCTGGTCGATCGTCGCGTCGGGCGACAGCCTCGCCCTGGTCCCGAGGGCCCGGTTCACCGATCCGGTGGGCGTGACGCTCACCACGGACCAGCGCAGCGTCGCGCAGGGCCTGCAGGACGCCTGGGACGGCAACACCACCAAGCTGGGAACCCTCTACGGGCGCTTCCTCTCGGTCGACAGCCAGAAGGCCTACGCGGCGGCCCTCGACGAGCTCAAGCCGGAATCCAACCAGGACAACCTGACCGACCGGACGCTCGACACCCGCAAGGGCCTCCAGCGGGCCATGAGCTGCCCGGCCTTCACCGGCACCGGCACGCTCCTGCGCGAGGGCGAGTGCGTCTGGGGCCGGATCACCAGCGCCCACACGACCCAGTCCGCGACGGCCGACGACGTCGGCTACCACCAGACCGCCCTCAGCTACCAGAGCGGTCTCCAGACCGAGTTCGCCCCGGACTGGTTCTTCGGCCTCACCGGCGCCTATACCCGCGCCCTCCAGAGCGACCCCGACCGGATCACCGGGACGACCAGCGATGCCGGCGACGTCTCTGCGGCGCTCAAGCACCAGATCGGCCCCTGGCTCCTCGCGGCCTCGGCCAATCTCGGTTATGCCTGGGCCGACAACAAGCGCTTGATCGACTTCGGCGGCATGACCGCGACGGCGCGCAGCAAGTCCGGCATCCTCACTGCGGGCGGGCGGCTGCGGGCGAGCTACCAGGTTCTGTTCGGGGACTGGTACCTCAAGCCCTACGCGGATCTCGACCTGCTCTACAGCTATAGCCCGGCCTATTCCGAGACCGGCGCCCCGGGCTTCAACCTCGACATGCGCCCGGTGGCCAAGACGCTGGTGGCGTTCAGCCCGATGCTGGAGATCGGCGGCCGGATCGACCTCGACGAAGGCCGCTGGATCCGGCCCTTCGGCACGCTGGGCGTGACGCTCCTGTCGGACGACCACTTCACCGGCAAGGCGAGCTTCCAGGGGACCGGCGCGCTCGGGCTGTTCGCCACGGAATCGTCGATTCCCGACCGCCTCGGCGAAATGGGCCTGGGCTTCCAGATCAGCCTGGGCGGCGGCATCGAGGTGACCGGCGAGTATCAGGGCCAGGTCGGCGACCACTTCCTCTCGCATGCGGGGACCGCCCGGATGCAGCTGCGCTTCTGAGGGCCGGGCCCGGCAACGCAGCGGGGGCCGACCAGGGGCCGCCACCCTGGCGGTCCGTGCTCCTGGGGGAACACCTGTCGTCCAGGCCGGCCGGGCCGGTCCTGCGCGTGCAGCGCCTTATCGCCCCGTGTACCCGAGCGCAGCCGCGGCCTCCTTCAGGCGCGCGAACGCCGTCGCGTAGCGCTCTCGCAGGAAGGTGGCGTCCGGCAGGATCCGGGAGGGGCAGAGGTTGTCCTCGTTGTCGGACATCTTGATCAGGATCGCCGGAAGACTGCCCGCGGCGATCACCTGCGTGATCCGCTCGGAATACGCCGTCCGTTCCTTCGGTTTCGTGAGGATCCCCACGGCCTCGATCACCTCCGGGGTGAACCCGGCCGCCCGCAGGTCCGCGGTCGAGCGCGGCGTATCCTCGAGGACGTCGTGAAGCAGGGCGGCCTGCATCACCCCCATGGGGTCGATGTCGAGGCCGTCCACCAGCCGGGCATGACCGGCCCGGGCCAGCGCGGCGTTGGCGACCCGCTCCAGGTGCCGCATGTAGGGCTGGGTCTGGCGCAATCTCGATGCAGGGGGGCTCATGGTATACCGATCAGCCGAGCTTCGAGCAGGTCGAGTTTGGCGCGGCCGAACATCTGTCGCTTCACGAGCTTCAGGCGGGTAATCTGCCCTTC
>NZ_VRVD01000588.1:0-2910 GCF_008040015.1 Methylobacterium sp. WL18
CCGCCCCCGGCCGCATCCGCCGGGTCGCCGCGCTGCTGCCGGCCCTGGTCCTGGTGCAGATCTTCCTCGGCGGGCTGGTCGCCGGGTCGCATGCCGGCCTCGTCTACAACACGTGGCCGGACATGGACGGCGCCCTCGTCCCGCCGGTGGACAGCCTGTTCGCGATCCGGCCCTGGATCGAGAACTTCGTCGACAACCACGCCCTGGTCCAGTTCGACCACCGGGTCAGCGCCTACCTGCTCCTGGTGGTCGCGCTCCTGCACGCGGTGGACGCGCGGATGACCGGTCCGGCCGGCGCGGCCGGGCGTGCCGCCGGCGTCGCGGCCCTGTCCCTGGCCCAGGCCGGCCTCGGCATCGCCACCCTGCTGCTGGCGGTGCCGCTCTGGGCCGCGCTGGCCCATCAGGTCCTGGCGATGGCCGTGCTGACCATGGCGGTGGTCCACGCCCGGCTGAGCCGCGGCACCGGCGTCGTCCGCCGCCCGGCCCGGGAACCGGTGCTCGGCTTCGAGGGCTTTGTGGGTCGCGGCGCCTGATCAGGGCTGCGGCGCCACCGCCACGCACAACAAGTCTTTCACCACGCGGCAATAGAACCTTGGGATAAACGCCCCGTCAGCACTTTGCATAGGGAACGGTTGAGCCATCTTAAGCTTTAGGCTGTAGGCGTAGCAGGAGGCTTCATGATGTCTCTCGCGGAGGATGGTCGCCCGCTGACCCTGACGTGGCACTACACGCCGCGCGAGATCGTGGCGGACGGGGTGATCCACGGCCTCGGGGTCGTCTTCGGCCTCGCCGGCGCAGCGGCGCTGGTGGCCACGGCGCTCACGGCGCATCTCGGATTCGGCGAGCGGGCCGCGGTGGTGCTGTACGCCACCGCCCTGGTGCTGATGCTCGGCGTCTCCGCGGTCTACAACCTCTACCCGGTCAGCCCGCGGAAATGGCTCCTGCGCCGGGCCGACCACGCGCTGATCTACCTGATGATCGCCGGGACCTACACGCCCCTCGTCGCCCTGGTCGGCTCCGGCATCCGCGCCTACCTGCTGCTGGCGGTGATCTGGCTGGTCGCCCTGGTCGGGATCGCGGTGAAGCTGTTCCTGCCCGGCCGGTTCGACCGGCTCTCCATCGCCCTCTACCTGCTGCTCGGCTGGAGCGGCCTGCTCGCCTACGAGTCGGTGATCGCCGCCCTCCAACCCACCGCCCTGTGGCTGCTGGCGATCGGCGGGCTGCTCTACTCGGTCGGCGTCCTGTTCCACGTCTGGCGGACCCTGCCGTTCCAGAACGCGATCTGGCACGGCTTCGTGCTCGCGGCCACGGCCTGCCATTACGGCACGATCTGGGCCAGCCTCAACGGCCTGCCACTGACGTGAATTGATCCACAGCAGTAAAACTCCGCTTACCTTTCCGTCGAAAAGGCCCATCCAGACGGAGACCGTTTAAGTTTACTGCGACGGTGGCTGCACCACACTCTCGGGACTGTTATTCCCGGGAGCGATACCGTGGCTGTGAAGCCGAGCGACACCCGAATCCCCCAACGCCACCGCGTCCTGCACGTGTTCCGCGCGCCGGTCGGGGGCCTGTTCCGGCACGTGATGGACCTCGCCCGCCTCCAGGCGGCGTCGGGCCACGCGGTCGGGATCGTCTGCGACACGTCCACCGGCGGCGAGCGTGCCGCCCGGGCCCTCGCCGAGTTGAGCCCGTGCCTCGAACTCGGCCTCGTCCGGATCCCGATGCGGCGCAACCCGCACCTGTCGGACTGGACCTGCCTGCGGGCGGTCACCCGCCGGGCGGCGGAGGTCGGCGCCACCGTGCTGCACGGCCACGGCGCCAAGGGCGGCGCCTACGCCCGCCTGGCCTCCGCCACCGCCATCCGGGCCTACACGCCGCATGGCGGCAGCTACAATTACCGGCCCGGGAGCGCGCTCCACCGCACCTACATGGCCGCCGAGGCGGTGCTCGCCCGCAGGACTGACGCGTTCCTGTTCGAGAGCGAGTACGTCGCCGGCCGGCACCGGACCTTCGTGGGCGGCCCGGAGCAGGTGACCCGGATCGTGCACAACGGCATCGCCGACGCCGAGTTCGCCCCGGTCCCCCTGGCCGAGGATGCCGCGGACCTGCTCTATGTCGGCGAATTGCGCGAGGCGAAGGGCCTGCCCTTCCTGCTCGAAGCCTTGGTCCGGCTGCGCGCCGAGGGCCGGGCGCTGCGTCTGCTCATGGTCGGCTCCGGCCCGGATGCCGAGAGCCTGCGCACCATGGTCGAGCGGCTCGGCCTCTCGGACGCGGCCGCGTTCGAGCCACCGCAGGCGATCCGGTCGGTTCTGGCCCGGGGCCGGATCCTGGTCGTGCCGTCGCTCGCGGAATCGCTGCCCTACGTCGTGCTCGAGGCCGCGGCCGCCTCGCAGCCCCTGGTCGCCACCCGGGTCGGCGGCATCCCGGAGATCTTCGGGCCGATGGCGGGCGACCTCGTCCCGTCCCGCGACGCCGGGGCGCTCGCCGGCGCGATCCGTCAGGTGCTCGACGAATCCCCGGACGTGCTGACGGCGCGGGTCCGGGCGCTCAGCGAATCGATCCGCCAGCGGTTCTCGCTGGAGCGGATGGGGGCCGATGTGGTGTCGGGCTATGCCGCGGCGTTCCAGGCACGCGCGGACCGCCTCGGCGTCGAAGCCGGGAAGGTCGCGCAGGCCCGCACGGCGTAGAGGCCCTCGCGGACGGCCCCGCGTTTAGGATTTGCTATCAGGCTCGGATGCAAGAGTTTCCGTCTAAAGCCTGATCTGTTTCCAAAGTCCCGAAATAGATCAGGCGCCTATAGGCCGGGGGACATCGCCCCGGAGGAGCCGTTCGATGAGCGCGTTCGACATCCGCGATCTCCTTGAGGCCACCGGACCGCGCGACGGCCGGGCCGCGCTCGAGCCCGGC
>NZ_VRVD01000589.1:0-2908 GCF_008040015.1 Methylobacterium sp. WL18
GGCGCGGTCGCCGCTCACGGCCGGACCGTGCGGGATGTGCGCCGAGTGGCGGGCAAGGGCGAGGGCTCCAGGTTGCGCCGGCCGCGAATCCGGCGGTGATTCGGCAGGTGTCACCGCCGCTAGGGGCGTATTGGGGCCGAATTCGGGGGGCGCCGCTGCGGTAGCACGGGGCGCAGCACCGCGGCGAGGGCCTCTTCGGGCTTGGAACCCGGATCGAGCAGCACGACCCGGCCGGCCGCCAGGCTCGCCCCCGTGGCCACCGCCACCGCCCGCTTGGGACAGGGTCCGAGGCAGCCGGACTCGACGATGCAGAGCTTGGTCCTGTCGGCGAGCAGCCCGTCCTTGGCGGCCTGCTTGGCCGCGCCCTTCAACAGCGCCCGCACCGCGCGCGGACGCAGGCCCTGCCGCTTGGCGCATTTGGCGCACACCACCACGACCTCGGTCAGCTTGGTCTTGGCGAGTCGGGTCTTGGAAAGTCGGGTCTCGGCGAGCTGGGTCTCGGCGGCCTTCGTCGCGGCCGGGCGGCCGGGAGAGACGCTGGGGTCTGTCATCATCGGGAGACTCTACGGTGCGATACCGGGCCCGGCTACCTTGCCCGTCGCCGCGGTGCGGCCCGCCGTGGCGGGGCGAGGGGCGGGTGCCTTAAAAAGGGCCGAAAAGAACGGGATTCCGGAGCCGCGCACGGGCCGCCCTCCGGCCGGCTTCGCGGTGGCGGATCCGGCGCAGACCCAGGAACAGTGAGCGGATGAGCTTCGACGACGTCAAGGACGACACGCGCGAAGGCGAACTCGTGACGTTCGCGCCATCGACGATGACCGAGCTGCGCCACGGCGCCGAGACGATCCGTCCGGTGCCGGAGAAGCGTGGCGCCCGGGCTCTGATGGCCGCGGCACGCGAGCGCCTCGATTGGACCCGGCTGCCCGGCCTCGGCCAGCGCCGGGAGGACACGTCGAGCTACGGCGCGCGGGTGATCCGCCGGGTCAGCCTGTTCGTGCTGCTGCCGACCCTGGTGATCGGCCTGTACCTGTTCGGCTTCGCCTCCAACCAGTACATCGCCGAGGCCCAGTTCGCGGTGCGCGGCAACGTCGAGCCGATGGAGAACATCTCGCTCGGCCAGTACACGAACCTGATTCAGAAGCACAACAGCCAGGACAGCTTCATCGTCCGCGACTATATCGAGAGCCAGACTCTGGTCGAGGCGCTGGAGAAAAGCATCGGCATCTCGAAGATGTTCTCCCGCTCCGAGGCGGATTTCTGGGCCCGGTTCGACCCGAAGGATCCGGTCGAGGACCTCACCAAGTACTGGCGCAAGCACGTCGAGGCGCACATCGATTCGATTTCGGGCGTGATCCGCCTGTCGGTGCGGGCCTTCACCCCCCAGGACGCCCTGACCATCGCCAACGAGGTGGTGACCCGGGCCGAGGCGCTGATCAACGACATCTCGAAGCGCGCCCAGGCTGACATGGTCAAGCAGGCCCAAGCGGATGCGACGGTGGCGCAGGAGCGCCTGCGCAAGGCGCATCTCGGGCTGCAGAGCTTCCGCAACCAGTGGGGCGTGATCGATCCGATCAAGACCGCCGAGGGGACGCTGACCACGCTCACGATCCTGCGCAAGGAGAAGCTCAAGCTCGAGACCGACCTGCAGGTGCTGCGCGGCTCGAACCTCGATGAGCGCTCGCGCTCGATCCAGACGCTGGCCTCCAACGTCGCGGCGATCGAGCAGCAGATGAAGACGCTGCAGGACGAATTGACCAATGCCGGCGCGGCCGCGGGCGGCGGCACCAACCTGACCGAGGCGCTGCTCCAGTACGAGGGCCTGCTGGTCGAGCGGACCATCGCGGAAAAACTCGAGGAATCGGCGAACATGCTGCTCGACCGGGCCCGCATCTCGGCCAGCAAGCAGCACATCTTCCTGGCGACCTTCGTGCCGCCGGTCCTGCCGACCGACAGCCTCTACCCCGAGCGGGGCCACACCCTGATCGTCGCCTTCTTCTGCTTCTTCGTGCTCTGGAGCTCGTCCTCGCTCCTGATCGCCGGCATCCGCGACCAGCGGATGTGAGCCGGCACCGCGGGGTCTGGATCCCGCGGCGCGCGGTCTGTAGAGGGAGACGGTCCGGCCTCCCGGGCCTCCCCCGATCGATGAGCGAAGTCTAACGGTCCATGTCGGATTTCTCCGATCTCGTCGCGAAGGCGATCCAGCCCTCGATGAACCGGGCGGAGCGCGAGGCGGTCTACACGGTCGTGCGCCAGGCCGTGCTCCGCCTGCAGGAGCGCGAGGCGCTGCCCCCGGACGATCCGCGCGTCGCGCTGCAGCGCCACCTCGTCGAGGAGACGATCCGCGACGTGGAGGGCGACGTCGCCCGCTACGAATCCCTGCGCAAGCTCGACGCGGCCTTCGCGGCCCAGACCGAGGCGCACAAGGGGGCCCGCGGCCGGCGCTGACGGGGCCGCGGCTCGGGGCGCTTCTCCCGTGCGCGCCGACGGCGTGCCGAGGAGCGGACGGATATCCAACAAACGCCCCTCATCCTGCGGTGCGGCCGCGGAAGCGGGCGCCTCGAAGGATCGCTCCAGGGATCGCGCGGCCGGCGGGAGGGCTCCTTCGAGGGCTCCGCGTCGCTACGCCACCTCAGGCTGAGGGGGATGGATGGGATGGCCGTCGGGCGATCCGCCGCCTACCCGTAAGCCGCGCTCGCCCGGACGGCGCCGGGCTCGGCCACGTCGAGGCCGGCCGAGACGTACTCGTTCAGCTTGTTGCGCAGGGTCCGGATCGAGATGCCGAGGATCTTGGCCGCATGGGTGCGGTTGCCGAGGCAATGGTCGAGGGTGTCGAGGATCAGGTCGCACTCGACCTGCGCCACGGTCCGGCCGACCAGGCCGCGGGTGGCGGCTTCCGCGGCCTGCACGGCGC
>NZ_VRVD01000058.1:0-15534 GCF_008040015.1 Methylobacterium sp. WL18
CGGCCGAGCAGGAGCGTCCGGACGTGAGAGCCGCACGGGAGGCGTGGTTCGAGGGTCAACTCGACCTCGACCCCGATGCCGTCGTCTTCATCGACGAGACGGCGACCGCCACGAACATGGCCCGCACCTACGGTCGGGCTCCACGCGGCGAGCGCTGCCGGCTCCTCGTGCCCCAGGGCCATTACAAGACCATCACCGTCACCGCCGCCCTGCGCACCAGCGGCTTGGTCGCCACCACCCTGTTCGACGGGGCCACCAACGGCGCGCGCTTCCGCGCCTACGTCACCGACACCCTGGTCCCGGTGCTGAAGCCGGGTGACACCGTCATCCTCGACAACCTGCAATCCCATAAGGTCGTCGGCGTGCGCGAAGCCATCGAGGTGGCCGGCGCGCGGCTCCTCTACCTCCCGGCCTACTCGCCCGACTTCAACCCGATCGATCCTTCGACAGGCTCAGGATGAGGAGGCCTTCTCAAAGCTCAAGGCGCTGCTGCGCACCGCCGCTTCCCGAACCGTCCCAGACCTTTGGGCAGCCATCGCCCGGGCCTTCGCAGCCTTCACCCCAGCTGAATGCCGCAACTACATCACTGCCGCCGGATACGACGCTTATGACCCAACCTAAACGGCAACAGCTCTGGTATAGTCTCGGATTTCTAGCTGATGAGGCGGGTAAGTTCCTGGCTCCCAATCATCCTCTGACGGCAGCAGCCTGAGAACGACCTGATATTTCCCGTCGTCCAATTCGAACATTTCTGCTAAGTTAGTGAGCGACAGATCTCCGACTTCGATCCGTTTTATGGATTTAGCGGCCATCGTGGCCCTACCGTTCATTGAACCTATCCACATGTGGCTGCACGGCGAAGGTTCTATGTATATTGTGAGTAGTATATCGAACGAACGCTATAGCTACGCATTGGCAGATTTCTACGAATTCAAACCGGCACATAATAACCGCCTAAGACTGATTGACGTAGATTTGATCAATCGCCCGGCAAAACGGCTCGCTTGCGTGGTTTGGCGCAGTGTATTCCAAGTTAGGTTGCGCAAAATCGATCGTGTCGGCGTCCAGCTGATAGCGCCCACGCCAGTGTCAACTCGGCCCCTCGGTCCGCTGGCGTGGGTGCTCTCTTTGGGAGCGGAGCAACCTTCGAACCCCCGCCTCGATAAACGGACACACACGTGACAGAATCGCCAACCAGTATCGACGAACCACTACCGGGACCGCGAACGTATTGTGTGTTCCGCATCGGCCATGACGGCACCGTGGGGAAAGCCGACATCCTGGATGCTGATACCGACGATGAGGCGAAGGCCATGGCGGCCATGCTGCCCAACGGTCATGGCATCGACCTGTGGGAGCGAGCCCGTTACCTCGCCAGCTACCCGTCCCAAAGCGCGCTGTATCCCGGCAGAGAGTGATTCCGGCTCGGTGCTCGTGACAGCCTGGATAGTTGGCGGGGTTTAGTTTCGCCTGATCGTCCGCTGCACGATATCTCGAAGCGTCGCGATATGGTCGGCATCCAACTCAAATTTGTCGATGAGCATTTGAATCGCGGCCTCCATCTGCCCCGCGTGATAGATGATTTCGAAGATGGGGTGTGAGGGAGGCGCCTTCCCCAGGTCGTCGAAAAGACGTAACACCGGGTCTCGCTCTTCGTCTTTAAATGATATTTTCCACGTCAGATGAACGAGTTTGATCCAACTCACGCGTTCTCTACGGGCTTCCGTCTCGTTGGGGTCGTTTTGCTTGCCGGGCATTGTCCCTCATCGGCATGATCGAGATAGATTGTGCACAATCAAAAACCTAAATGCAGTTTGATGCCGTGTGCTGACGCACAGACCAATCTCAATTCCAAGCTGCCGCCGCAGAACTGGTAGCCGATCCGGCGGGCCGAACTATGTCGGGGCCCGCGTTTTGAGACCGATGGAAGTGGCCCGATATGTCCATGTTAGATCGGTAGGAGATCGTCTGCTTTCCCGGCAGCCTTGCTCCAAAGCGGACAGACCGCAATCGGCCAAACTACGCCATACCGGATCGCCGATGGACGTAAAACCAGCCATTCGGCTTCGCGCCCATTCCAGTCGTTCAACGGCCGTGCACCGGATCTTGAAAGCGGACATGTCCGGCACTGTAGCATCTTCCGTCCGATCGGCTTCGCTGTGCTGGACATGTGTGAAAGATTTTACAGCGCTCAGCCTGGGGCCGCGAAGAGCGGATGGTCGGCGTTCAGACGGCAAGCATCCTACCCCTACGGGTAAGCATGGTGCCGTGTCCGCTCAAACCTGTCAGCGCAGACCTTATCGAAGAGCGCGCACGGCGGCTGAGCGCCCAGCGGTTCTGCCAGCATGGGCTGTCCGCGAATGTCGCCAAGCGAATGGCGCTGGGAATATTGTGATCGTGGATCGAAATAGGGGTCCAATGTATAGCTACTCATGAATGCTCCGCCAGCAGGCATTTCGCTCTCGGACCAGGCTGGGGTGACGAGGCCGGATATGGTAATGAAAATCAAGACTGCTATTGCTCGCTGTTTGATCATCAATTCATCTCGAAAAATCACGACCGCAAAGTCTCATGATCCAATGATTAGGGTTTAATATGTCTTTAGACTGTATTATCTAGCATATCGGCCCCAATCATGGGTCATTTGATCGCGCAAATTAACGTTCTGGCTCGGGCTAGATCATATGGAAAGCGCCAGCTTCTGCGTCATCGAGTTGTGCTGCGCATTGATGCTACAAATCTGTCGCGCTGCAGGGACAAAGATTGACGGCTGCGCGATCGTTTATGCGACACATCCAATCTACGAGCCCCGCTCGACGGAGCACAAATGAATACGGCTCTAAAAAATAAAGAATATTATAGTCTTTGAAATTATCTTCACCACCTAAATCCGTTGCCCGTATGTGGCTCAGGCACCGGGGACACGAGCGCCACCCGCGCCGCAATTTTTGAAAGATCGATCGCTTCTTTTTTCCAAACTAAAAATTGCTTCAAGATGTAAGAGCGAATTCATTCGAAGCACTGTCGAGAGTGACTTATATCGTTGTGGAGCACGGCATGAGCCCGCTTATCATCCACACTGCAAGCCTCATTCTGCCATCTTGAACCGAGGCCAAAGACGGGGCCCGGAGATCCGCAGGACTCGGGCGAAAAGTACGATTGGCCGCATGGATCTTGTTCGGTTCGCCCTGAAGTTCCGCAAGAGCTTCTATGTTCTTGCCGTTCTCATGTTCCTCGCAGGCATCGGCTCGATTGCGGTGGCGCCGAAGGACGTGCTGCCATCCGTGGATATACCCGTGGTGGTGGTGGTCTGGACTTATAACGGCCTCGACGCGACCGACATGGTCCAGCGCATCACGAACTACAGCGAGTTTTCGCTGTCGAGCAACGTGAATAACATTCGGCGGATCGAGTCGACGTCGATCCAGGGGACCGTAACCGAGCGAATCTACTTCGATTCGGCGGTCAGTATCGATCTCGCGATGACACAGGTCGATTCGGCTATGAACGCCATCCGCTCGCGTATGCCGCCCGGGGTGCAACCGCCGGTGATTATGCGGTTCTCCGCATCGTCAGTGCCGGTCATCCAGATGGCCCTGTCGTCGTCCAAGCTGCCCCTCACGAAGGTTTTCGATTACGCCCAGTACCGAACCCGTCGGCGGCTCGCCGAGGTGCCAGGCTCGACCCTGCCGTCCCCATATGGCGGCGCGCCGCGTCAGGTGATGGTCGATCTCGACCCGGCCAAACTTCGCGCGATCGGCATGACGCCGCTCGACGTTCTGAATGCGGTGCTCAAGCAGAATCTGGTCGTTCCCTCCGGGCTCGCCAAGATCGGGACGCAGCAATACACGGTTCGGCTGAATTCAAGCCCGCTTCTGGTCGATCAGCTGAACCGCATCCCGATCAAGGTCGAGAACAACCAGCCGATTCTGCTGCGAGACGTCGCCCAGGTGCGGGACGGTTCTCCGCCGCAGATCAACATCGTCCGCGCCGACGGCCATCACTCCGTCCTCTTGCAGGTGCTGAAGAACGGCGCGGCCTCGACCCTGGACGTCGTGAACGCCGTCAAGGCCGCCCTGCCCGACATCCACGCCGCCGCACCGAAGGGCATGACGATCACGCCGCTGTTCGATCAGTCGGTCTTTGTCTCGGACGCCATCTCCGACGTGGTGCGCGAGGCGGTGATCGCGGCCGGGCTCACCGGCCTCGCGATCTTGCTGTTCCTGGGCTCGTGGCGCTCGACCCTCGTGGTGCTCGTCTCGATCCCGCTCTGCATCCTGACATCCCTGTCGATCCTGGTCGCCATCGGGCAGACCATCAACGTCATGACGCTGGGCGGGCTGGCCCTCGCGGTTGGCATCCTGGTGGACGACGCCACGGTGGCGATCGAGAACACCTACCGGATGTTCGAGGAGGGTTTCCCGTTCCGGCGTTCGGTGGTCGAGGGCGTCGCGGGCATCGCCAAGCCAGCACTGATCTCGACGCTGGCGATCTGCTCGGCCTTTTCGGCGGTCTTCTTCCTCACCGACGCGCCCCGCTACCTGTTCGTCCCGCAGGCCGAGGCGGTGGTGTTCGCGATGCTGACCTCCTACCTGCTGTCGCGGACGCTCGTCGCCATCCTGATCGACGTCCTCGTCGCCCCGGAATACGCCCGGCATCACGGCGGCGCAGAGCCGGCAGTCGACGGGGTGGCGCCGCGGCGGCGCTCGATCCTCGGCCGGGGCCTCACCTTCGTGACGCGTCCCCTCCGCTGGGTGTTCCGGTATCCGCTGCGCGGCGCGCTCGCCTTCCGGGGCGCCTTCGAGCGGGGCTTCACGCGGTTCCACGCGGGCTATGTCGGCCTTCTCTCCGCCGTGCTCCGCCACCCGGGCCGCGCCCTGTGCGGCGTGCTCTCCGTCTTCGCGCTGACCGCAGCGATCTTCCCCTTCGTCGGGCAGGACTATTTCCCGCAGATCGAGTCCAGCCAGATGACGCTGCACATCCGCACCCGCCCGGGTCAGCGGATCGAGCAGGCGGAGAAGCGGTTCGCGCAGGTCGAGGACGTTGTCCGGCAGATCGTCCCGAAGGACGAGCTCGGACTCATACTGGACAATATCGGTCTGCCGGCCTCGAACTACAATTTCGCATTCATGGATGCATCGTTCGTCGCCTACAATGACGGCCAGATGCTGATCAACCTGAAGGGCGAGCACAAGCCGATCTCGTTCTACGAGGCACGCCTGCGCAAGGTCCTGCGTGACGCCTTCCCGGACGACGTCTTCTATCTTCAGCCCTCCGATATCATCACGCAGATCCTCAATTTTGGCACGATCGCCCAGATCGACGTGCAGGTGTCGGGACGCCACGACGCCGACGATCTCGCCGTCGCGCGCGATCTCGTGCGCAAGATCTCGGCCGTCCGCGGGGCGGTCGACGTCCACCTCCACCAGATCGTCGATGCGCCGCAGATGTCAGTGAACGTCGATCGCAGGCTCGCCTCGGAGATGGGCGTCAGCGAACAGTCGATCGCGCAGAACATGAACGTTTCGCTGTCGGGCTCCTTCCAGGTCAGCCCGAACTTCTGGGCCGATCCGAAGTCTGGGATGCCTTACCAGCTCTGGGTCCAGACGCCGGAATGGCGCAATGCCGACATCGACCAGCTGATGAACACGCCGGTCTCGGTCCATGCCACCGGCCATGACAGGCCGGGCATTCCAATCCTGCTGTCGAACATCGCCACGATGCAGCGGCAGCCGGAGCAGACGGTGATCAATCACGTCAACCAGCAGCCGACCTTCGACATCCTCGCCAATGTCCAGAACGCCGATCTCGGCAGCGTCCGCAACGCCGTGGACGGGATCGTCGCCGACGCGCAGGCCAAGCTGCCGGCCCCGGACAAGATCCTGGTTCGCGGCCAGATCGAGAGTATGGAGAGCGCCTTCACCCGGATCGAGATCGGGCTCGGGATCGCGATGGTGGCGGTCTACCTGCTGCTCGTCCTGAACTATCAGACCTGGGTCGATCCCTTCGTGGTCATCGCCGCGCTGCCGCTCGCGTTTTGCGGCATCGTGATGAGCCTGTTCATCACCGGCACCGCCTTCTCGATCCCAGCGCTCTTCGGGGCGATCATGTCGGTCGGCGTGGCGAGCGCGAACTCGATCCTGCTCGTCACCTTCGCCAAGGAGCACCGGGAGGCCACGGGCTGCTCGGCGCGTGAGGCCGCCCTGATGGCCGGCCACACACGGCTGCGGCCGGTGCTGATGACCGCCTCGGCGATGTTTCTCGGCCTGATCCCGATGGCGATCGGGTCGGGCGAAGGCGCCGAGCAGAACGCTGCCCTCGCCCGGGCGGTCATGGGCGGGATCGGCATGGGTACGCTCTCGACGCTGCTCTTCGTCCCGCTCCTCTACACCCTGCTCCGACACAGCCCGATCAAGCCCCTCGAGGATTATTGATGCGCCTAGATCCCGACGCTCACGCGTTCGACGCCCACGAAGCTACGGAGCAGGCGCATCACCACGCCGTCGAGATTGATCCCCTGCGGCAGGACGGGGCAGGGGAGACGCTGGCGCATGCCGACCTGCCGCCCCCGCGCAAGCGGCCCTTCCTGGTGGCCGCCCTGGCGCTCGGAAGCGCTCTCGGCCTCGGTGGCTGGCACCATTGGCAGACCTATCAGGCCTCGCTGGTGACGCAGGCTGAGACAGCCGACTTCATCCCGACGGTGCGCACCCTGTCGGCCACAGAGGACGATCGGCCGATGATGCTGACCCTGCCGGGCCAGACCGAGGCCTTCGACCATGCCGACATCTTCGCCCGCGCCACCGGCTACATCGCCGAGCGCCGGGTGGATATCGGCTCGCGGGTGAAGAAGGGCGAGCTGCTCGTGCGCATCGCCGCCCCCGACCTCGACCAGCAGGCGCGCCAGGCCGAGGCCCAGCTCGGCCAATTCCAGGCCCAACTCGCCGTCGCCCGCGCCGATGTCGAGCAGGCTAAGGCCAACGTCACGCTGGCCAACGCCACCGATGCCCGGACCTCGACGCTGGCCGGACAGGGCTGGGCCTCCAAGCAGAACGCCGATCAGACCCGGGCCGGCATGCTGACGGCCACAGCGGCCCTCACCGCTGCCGACGCGAAGGTGAAGGTTGCCGAGGCGAACATCACGGCGCAGCAGGCCACAGTGGACCGGTTGCGGACGCTGACCACATTCGAGAACGTGGTCGCGCCGTTCGACGGTGTCGTGACCGCCCGCATGGTCGATGTCGGCGACCTCGTGCACGCAGATTCCGGCGGGGGGACGCCGCTCTTCTCCATCGATAGTACGGATGTCCTGCGCGTCTCGGTCCAGGTGCCGCAATCGGCGGCGGTGGGCATCCATGACGGCGTCCAGGCTCGGGTGCGCATCGCGCAGATGCCGGATCGCGTGTTCGACGGGACGGTCTCGCGCAGCTCGGTCGCCCTGCGCTCCTCCGTGCGGACCCTCGACACAGAGGTCGACGTGAAGAATCCCGATGGGATCCTGCGTCCCGGCCTCTACGTCGCCGTGACCTTCGCGGTGCCGCGCACGCATCCCCGCGTGACCGTGCCGTCCGAGGCGCTGATCTTCGATGCGACAGGGACGCGCGTCGCGGTGGTGCAGCCCGACGACACGGTGCGGCTCCGCCCGATCACGATTGCACGCGATCTCGGCACCCGACTGGAGCTGCGCACGGGGCTGAAGAGTGGCGACACGGTCGTCCTCAACCCCCCGGCGACCCTCCAAGACGGTGCTCGGGTCGTTCCGAAGGGCGATTCCGTCTCGAAGGCGCCGACCGCCAAGCTCTCCGAGTGGGCCAGTGCGGAGTGAGGAGCATGAGCCAGCCCAATCACGATCTCGTAAGCTTTGCCGGCCAAATGACGCATTCCACCAACGGAGACCGACCGCCATTTGACAGCGCGCCCGGAGAGGATAATCCCGGCTCCCCTGCAAAGCCGCAGGAGACCAAATCGGACAGCCGAATACAAAATAAGAAGGAAAAAAGAATGCCCAGTGTATTGGTCGTCGAGGATGATCGCCGCGTTGCCGCCGAGATCGGTTCGGCGCTGACGGAATACGGCTTTCAGGTGGACGAAGCGCCGAGCGGGACAACCGGTCTGCGGAAGGCGCTGGAAGGTAACTTTGATGTGATCGTCCTCGATCGCATGCTGCCGGAGATCGACGGCCTGTCGCTGCTCACCAAGCTGCGCGCCGCCAAGGTCTCGACGCCCGTGCTGATCCTCAGCGCACTCTCGGCCGTCAACGAACGCGTCGATGGCCTGCGCGCCGGCGGCGACGACTACCTCGCCAAGCCGTTCGAGTTCATCGAGCTGACCGCCCGGGTCGACGCGCTGGCCCGCCGCAAGATGGCCGCCGAGACGATTAACGAATTGGTGGTCGGCGACCTGCGCCTCGACTTGATCGAGCGGGTCCTGCACTGCGCCGGTCGCGAAGTCGAGTTGCTGCCCAAGGAGTTCGCGATCATCGAGTTCCTGATGCAGAACGCCGGCGTGCTAGTGAGCCGCAAGATGATCTTCGAGTCGGTCTGGGGCTACAGCTTCAACCACCAGTCGAGCGTCATCGACGTCCATATCGGCAAGATCCGCAAGAAGCTCGACCCCGATGGGTTGAACCCCCGCATCCACACGGTGCGCAACACGGGCTTCATCCTCCGTGCGCCTTCTTGACGTCCGCCGCACCAGCGGCTTCCGGGTCGCGAGCCTGTTCTTCGCGACCTTCGGGGGCGCTTCGCTCGCCCTGTGCGGCTTCCTGTACGTCGAGACACGCAGCTACGGCCGCAAGGCCGCCTTCGAATGGGTGGAATGGGAGTCGAAGCACCTCCTGAACCTGCCGCCCCGGGCCCTGCGCGAGCGCATCGACGCGTCGGAGGACTTCGCGGAGGGTGGGCGCCCGCTCGTGCTGTTCGGGCCAGATCACGCGCGCCGCGCCGGTGCGCCGATCCCCTACCCGGCGACGGCACCGATCGGCCATCCCTTCGTCCTGACGCAGCAGACGGAGCACGGGACGCGCACGCTGTTCAGCGAGCTCACCCAACTCCCGAGCGGCGAGTCCGTCTTGGTCAGCCGCTCGGCCAAGGATCTCCAGTCCCTTGAGAACGCCCTGGTCGAGACCTTCTCGTGGGGCATGGCGGCCACCATCGTCATCGGCCTGATCGGCGCCGTGATCTTCGGCGTCGGATCGCTCCGGCAGAACGACGCGATCACATCGGCCGTGGTGCGCATCATGCGCGGGGACCTGAGCGAACGGCTGCCGACGCGCGGCGTCTCGGCCGACCTCGCCCATCTCACCCGCGTGGTGAACGACATGCTCGACCAGCTCCAGCGGCTGATGCTGGAGATCAAGGGCGTCAATGAGAACATCGCCCACGATCTGCGGACGCCGCTGACCCGGGTCATCGGCACGCTGGAGCGGTCCCTGCGCAAGGCCGACAGTGTCAAGGCCTTCCGTGCCTGCAACGAGGATGTGCTCGCCGAAGTCCAGTCGATCGTCGTCCGGTTCTCGGCCTTGCTGCGCATTTCCGAGATGGAGGATCGCCTGCGCCGATCCGGCTTTACGCAGGTCGACCTGAGCCGGCTGCTGGAGGATGCCGTAGAGTATTACGAGCCGCTTGCGGCCGAACGGGGCATCCAGCTCCGGTGGGAGCGGCCTGACGGCGCATCCGAGGTGGAGGGCGACCGCAGCCTGATCTTCGAGGCCGTCAGCAACTTGGTCGACAACGCCTTGAAGTTCACCCCGTCCGGCGGCTGGGTCGAGGTCGCGCTCCTGCAGAATCCCATGGCCATCCGCGTCACCGATACCGGCTGCGGTATCCCCGCCGAAGAGCTGACTGCCGTCCGCACCCGCTACCGACGCGGTGCATTCAGGACCGACAAGAGCGGATTCGGGATCGGATTGAGCCTAGTCGATTCGATCGCCCGGCTCCACAGCGCGGTCTTCGATCTCGCCAGCGACGGGACCGGTTGTTGTGTTACCCTGCTCTGGCCGTTCCAGGATTGCGGCCCCAACGGTCCCGGTGTCGCCCGGACCGAAGCCGTGTGAGGGCTGCGGCATCGGCGGTCAGTACCCGTGGAAGGGCTGGCGTCGCCTGCCGCCTGAGAGCGCTCTTTGCCGAAGTGGAGGCCGATTCGGCGTGCGAGAGCGCGTCACAAAGATGGCGCTTGCGGCAGGCGACCAGCCAACAGGTCAGTAGGACGGCGCGCTGCGATGGTACGTGCGGGTGTTGAGGTGGCTCCACTGCCGGTTCGACGGAACCGACCCGGTATAGACGGGCTGCTGTGGCACGGCCGCGCTGTACCCGGTCGCGCCCTCCCACATGCCGCCCGCCTTATCGTTCCCCTCTGAGGAAGACCACGCGTCGAGACCGCTCCCGTTCGTCCGGACGATGAGGCTGGGATCGATCTGCGCGGCGGACTCGTGCGCGAAGGCGGAGCCCGAGATCAGCATGGTGCCGAACGAGCAAGCCAGGATAAGGTTTTTCATGACTCGATCTCTTGTATCTGCTGTCGCGTGTCGGCGACGGGAGGACACAGTGCGATGGCGACGACTTAAATTCTATCTTTTCTTGCGGAATAATTCTTTCGGTCTTTGAGTGAATTTGAATTTATAAATTCCGTTTCAATCGGATAGTCCCGTGAAGACTGCCGCCGATGCTTGATACCGTGCGCTGCCATGAACGCTCGGCCCCACGGACCTGATCAAAGGGAGAACGCTCGAAGCGCCGTCACCGTGAAGCCAAGACCCATGAGCCCGGGCGGGAGCCTGCTGGGCTCCGGCGGCTGCGATCAGGGTCTCGACACCGAGGCGCCAACACGAAAATGCCGACCGGTTTCCCGGTCGGCGAAGTCGTATGGGTCTGAAGCTCTGGGTTGGATTCGCCCTGCTCCGGTACCTGAGCCCGCCGAAACCAAAACCACAGCCATCGCCCGCTCAGCGGCCCAAAGAGCCTCCGAGGAGCTAGATTACTTGTACAGCACGTGGTTGGATGGGCAATAAAAATAAGTTTTAAGTGCTTAAAAATCGATCGGCACAGGCATTCGAATTCAAACGAGTAAAAGGGCTCGGCCTTTCGACCGAGTCCTTTTGCCAATGCATTCAGGGTGGAGCGCGGAGAGGCCGCGTTTAGAAATCCCGCTGCACACGGAACCGGAATTGCGCCGCGTCCTGCGCATTCACGTAGCGCAGCGAATTCTTAGAGATGTCCGGCGTGACACCGCTGTTCAGCGCGGTGCGGATGTACTCGCCCTCGACGCCGATATCGAGATCCTTCACCGGGGTCCAGATCAGGCTTGCACCGGTGACGACCTGGTTGTTGCCGCGTAGCACCGGGCTCGTCGCGAAGGCCAGGGCGTTGGCGGCGCTGGCGCCCGCCGGTGCGAAGCCGAAGCCCAGGAGCCCGAGGGCGTTACGGCCCTTCGTGTTGTAGTCGATCTCCGCGTAGCTTCCGAAGAACGCCGAACGCCAGGCGGGGCTCCAATAGTGGAGAAGCGAGGCGACGGCCGAGAACGTGGTCGACAGTTCAAGCCGTCCCGTGGCTGGGTTCAAGACGGCGTCTGCGTAATATTGGGCGAAGGAGCCGCCGCCCACCGGAGCCGCTGCGAGGGCATCGTACGGAGCCGTGTAGTTCGAGATGCCGGCATAGGTCAGGGCACCCTGAGCGTACGCGCTCTGCAGGTAGAGCGTATCGCCCTTGGCAATGAACGGCAGGTTGACTTTCAGGCCGCCCTGCACCGCCCAGCCGTAGGCGTTGGAGGCTCGGCCGGTTGGCGAGATGCCGAGGGCGCTGGTCGCCGTCGTGACACCGGCCACCGTGCTGCCGGCATCGCCGGCATTGATTTCGTGGACGGCCGCCGACAGCTGGGCAGAACCCCACGCTTGGTCGATGCGCGCGACGCCGATGAAGTCGGGCATGCGGCTTTTCTGGGTCACGTCGACGAATGCAACGTTGCCGGGTCCGACGACGACTGGTGCCAAGAAGGTCGAGGGGGTGAAGGGATTGAAGGCGTTGCTGTAACCGGCGAACCCGCCCGCGCCCGTGAAGGCGCCAACCGCGGAACCGGTTCCAAAGATCGGGAAGCGGCGATAGGTCGGATCCTCCATCGAGGCGGTCATGGTGACGCCGTTGCCGAACGTGGCCGTGTAGGCCAGCAGGTTCGTGCTGAACGTGTCCGAACCGGCGGTGCCGCCGATCAATTCGAAGTCGTGCGCGTAGAAATCGAAGAACGAAGAGGCCCGGCCGGCCGTCAACCCGGCGAACTGGATGAAGGCCTTGTCGGCGTTGACGTAAGTCTGCGTACGGTTGAAGGCGTCGGCCCCGAGCCCCGGGAACGCCAAGCCCTCCCGCTGACGGGATCCGGAGGTGAGGAAGGGACCGCTGCGGTCGGCGAGGTCGAGACGCACGAAGGCCCGTAGAGTGCCGTAATCGGTCTGCGTGCGGGCATCGAGGTTGATGCGCATGAGGCCAAGATAGCCGGTCAGATCACCGCCGGTTCCGGTGCGGACCTTGCTGGTCTGGTACAGGAAATCGTACCGCGCGCGGCCTGAGATACGAAGGCAGGTATCGCTGCCAGGAATATAGAAAAATCCTGCGCCGTAGGCGTTGCATACGCGCACATACTCGATCGGCGCGGCTTTCATGGTTGGAAGGTCGGCGGCTTCTGCCGCGACGCCTGAGACCAGCATCGCCGAACTGCACAACAAGAGCGTCTTGAGATCGGTCATCGTATCCCCACATGCGACGCCGCGCGCACATTCGTGCAGGCGACAACCCAAAGTTCCGCGTTCAGGCCACGGAAAGAGCCCGTATCCAGCGATCTGCCGCAGTATTTTAGATATTTGGCCGCTCACGAGATCGGCAGCTTGACCGTATCGGAGTGAATTATGTTTGCCAAATAAAATACATTTTTGTTTGAAAATCGGTATTGATTTTATAAAACAGCTTTTTGATTTAAACCGGGGGAGCGGAGAGGACATTCGGTGTCTGGGACGAGGGCCGCAGGAGGCGCAGGCCGACGCTTGGCCCAGATCGTAGCTTCGCGCCGATCCAGCCCAGGCAATCTTCAATCTTTGAAATTTTACTTTTTGTCTGCTGTTAAATTTTTAATTAAACGATCGATTTCAATTTAAAAATAGGTGGCCGATATGGCTTTTAAAGATAGTTGCGAGTATGAAGCCGGCCCCTGGGGGGGGGGATGGACTATGGGTGAACTGGATGGTTGGATTGCCGGCACGTTCCTGATCATCCTGGCCTGGTCGTTATTTGGCCTGCTTGCATTTTCGCATTCCTACGTGATGTTCCTGCCGCTGATAGACTCGCTGAAGTACGACGATGCGGGGAATACGCTGATCGGTATGGCTTTGATCGCGATCAGCCTCGCCTATGCGGCAGCCGTGCTCATTCGAGCCGTTTGGGTGATCCGGATCTGGCTGGTCAGAGGTCAGCGCGACGCCCGCGCGGCGGCCCCGTCGGCGTGAGGCCACGCAATTTGGCGCACACGACGCGCAGTGGCGTGGTGAGCCGCGCTAGGCCAAGAGCGGATTCGGTTGATCCACGACGTGCCGCCGCGTCTCGAACGCTCCAGCTCAACCCCTCCAGGCTGGCGGTATGTCGGCCTTCAGTTCTAAGTTGGCCATAATTCAAAAGCTCATCATTTCGGGATCGACGGAGGTGCGGCCTGTCGAAACATAAAACGGGGCCAGCGCCAATCGTAGGTCGATTACGTCGCAAAATCAGTCAATGGCGCCAAGCAAGTAGGCGGCGAGTGTACGGATACTTGGCGAGCAATAATAGACTAAGACGTCAAAATATATTATTTAAGCTTTTGATTGATTCTCTCTCGACTGCAGTAAATTATATCATGAATGCCGCTTCAGGGCCTGAGTTTTTCGACAACAGCGGTCGAATGAGGTTCGTCCGCTTTTTCAGTGGCGCATCTTCGAAGCGGACGAACCGCTTACGGCCAGCAATTGCCACCACGAAGCGCCCGCCTGAACGTCTCAGATGGGTGGTAAGCTGCCGGTCCGCTCTCGGCGTCGTGTCGCTGAAAGCGGACCTCGCGGCCAAAGCTCACGACGCGGAATACTGTCCTTCGGTGACTTGCTCCACCCGAGAGCGAGTGAGCGAGGAAGGGGTTTCCTCAGAGCATCTCGTTTGGGGCTTGAACCTGCGCGCCGCCGAACACGACGGCCTGCCGCAACGACGGTCGGGACAGGCCGTAGATCAGACGCGGCTCCACCGGTGCGCTGACCGCATCCAGGGCGGCGCGATGCTCCGGGGAAAGCATGAGATCGAGCGCGGCGATGTTGTCGGCCACCTGCTCCGGCCGGCTCACCCCCATCAGCGTCGAGGCGACACCCGATCGTCCGACCACCCAAGCGAGCGCAACGCGCGCCGGCGATTGCCCGATGGCCACCGACACCCGGCGCACACCTTCGACGATGTCCCAGTTGCGCGGCGTGAATAGGCTGTCTCCGAACGGGTTGGACCCGTCGAGACGCTTGTCGTCGGCGGGGCGCGCCTCGCCCGACTGAGCAGCATCCTTCGGCAGGCCGCCTGCCCGCGGACCCGCAGCCTCAACCGTCACGCGATCGTACTTGCCGCTCAACAGCCCGTAGGCGAGCGGCGACCATGGCACCACGCCCATGCCGAACTCGGCAGCGAGCGGGACATGCTCGTCCTCCACCTCCCGGTTCACGAGCGCGTAGAAGTATTGCAACGCGATCGGCCCCGGCAGGCCTCGTATTGCGGCCACCGTCGCGAGCTTGGCGACGTACCACGCGGGCGTGTTCGAGAGACCCCAGTACCGGACCTTCCCGGCGCGCACGAGACCAGCCATGGTCTCCAGCAGCTCCTCCGCCGGCGTGATCCCGTCCCAAACGTGCACCCAGTAGAGATCGACGTAATCGGTCTGCAGGCGACGTAGTGAGCCTTCCAGCGCCGCGTGAACATGCTTGGCGCCGTTGCCGCCCGCGTGCGGCCCCTTGCCCGTGGCAAAGCCAGATTTCGTCGCGAGGACGATCCGGTCGCGCAAGCCGCGCTCGCCGATGAAGCGGCCGAGCATCGCCTCGCCCTCACCGCCCGCGTACACATCGGCTGTGTCGATGAAATTGCCGCCCCGCTCCAGGTAGGCATCGAACACGGCGCGGCTGCCGGCCTCGTCCAGCCCCCAGCGCGCGGTGCCGAAGGTCATGGTGCCGAGGGCGAGCGGACTGACCGCAAGGCCGGAGCGGCCGAGCGTACGGTAATGCGTGAGGTCCATTGTTGCATATCCCTGCTGATACCCCACAGGATAGAGCCGCCGTTCGTAGGCGATTAGCCCCAAACATCGGCAAGGGCTTGTGAGCGGAGTTCAGGAATGCGACGGGGCACGCTCGATGATCTCGCGGCCTTCGCGGCGGTCGCGCGCACCCGCAGCTTCACGCGGGCGGCGGCCGAGCTCGGCTTGTCCCCCTCGGCGCTCAGCCACGCCGTGCGGGGGCTGGAGGAACGGCTCGGGGTCCGGCTGCTCGCGCGCACCACGCGTAGC
>NZ_VRVD01000590.1:0-2902 GCF_008040015.1 Methylobacterium sp. WL18
CGCCGCCAACGAGGCCGCCCCGTCGCCGGACAACCGCCGCGTCGAGGTCACGGAGGCGCTGCCGCCGGACGGCGTCTGACGCCATCGACGGTCAGTGCCCGCCCGCCGCCGCGCCACCGCCGAGCTTGACCGATTTCAGGCTCAGCGCGAGGGGCACCGCGCAGGCGGCGACCAGGCCCAGCACCCAGAACACGTCGATATAGGCCCAGTAGGCGACCTCGGTCTGGAGCACGCTGCCGATCCAGGCGGTCGCCTGGCTCTGGGCCTCGACGCCGGCATAGCCGTGCTCGGAGAAGTACTGCGTCGCCTGCCGCATGGTCTCCTGGTAGCCCGGCGCCGTCGGGTTGACGCTCTCGACCAGCCGGCTCTGGTGGAACTGGCTGCGATAGGCCAGCACGTTCTGGGCGAGCGAGACGCCCATGGAGCCGCCGACGTTCCGGGCGACGTTGATCAGGGCCGAGGCCTGGTCGGTCTGGTCCTTGCGCAGGCCCTCGTAGGAGGCCGAGGTGATCGACAGGAACACCATCGGCAGGCCGATGCCGATATAGACCCGCGACCACGCGAAGAACGAAAAGGTGGTCGTGCCGTTGAGGCGCGTCAGGTCGTACATTCCCAGCGCCACAATGGTCATGCCGGCGGCGATCAGCCATTTCGGCTGCACGTAGGCCGAGGCCCGGCCGGTGAGGAACATCATCACCACCGTGACCATGCCGCCCGGGCCGAGGACGAGGCCCGACAGGGTGGCGGTGTAGCCGTAATATTCCTGCGTGATCTGCGGGATGAACTGCGTGGTGGAGATCAGGATCGCCCCGGTGAACATCATCACCAGGAAGCAGGAGCCGAACTGGCGGTTGCCGATCAGGCGCAGGTCCACCGCCGGATTCTTCTGGTTCAGGAGCCACGGGATCATGGCGACGAACGAGACGACCACGAGGACGCCGGAGACGTTCATCAGGGTCGAGGTGCCGAACCAGTCCTTCCGCTGCCCCTCGTCGAGGATGACCTCGAGCGAGCCGAGGAACACGGCGACCAGCAGGAAGCCGACGAGGTCGAACCGGATGCCCTTGCGCACCAGGGCGCGGCGCTCCTTCTTGGCCGCCTCGCTGTCCTCGATCAGCCAGTACATCAGCCCGAGCGCGATCATGCCGATCGGCCCGTTGATCAGGAAGCACCAGTGCCAGGAGGCGTTGTCCGACAGCCAGCCGCCCAGCGTCGGGCCGATCACGGGCGCGACCACGATGGCCACGCCGTAGAGGGCGAAGGCCTGCCCGCGCTTCTCGGGCGGGAACGAATCGGCGAGGATCGACTGCGCCAGCGGCGCCATGCCGCCGCCACCCAGCCCCTGCAGCACCCGGAACAGCAGCAGCGATTCGAGGCTCCAGGCGAAGCCGCACAGGATCGACGCGATGGTGAACAGGGCCACCGACCACATGAAGAACGCCTTGCGGCCGTAGCGCTTGGCCAGAAAGCTCGACGCGGTCAGCGTGATGGCGTTGGCCACCAGGTAGCTCGTCACCACCCAGGCCGCCTCGTCGGGCCCGACCGCGAGGCCGCCCGAGATGTAGCGCAGGGCGACGTTGGCGATGGTGGTGTCGAGCACCTCCATGAAGGTCGCCAGCGCCACCACGCCGGCGATCAGCCAGGGATTGTGGCCGCCGGGTGCCTTCGCCGCGGACGCCTTCGCGCCGGACGCTTTGCCTGCAGGCGACCTGCCCCCGGAGGCCTGGGCCGTGCCGGCCATCGCGGTCACCGCACCGTGACGGTGGGCACGACCGACATGCCCGGGCCGATCGACACGTCCGTCGGCCAGTCCTTCACCACGATCTTCACCGGGATGCGCTGCGTGACCTTCACGTAGTTGCCGGTGGCGTTCTGGGCCGGCAGCAGGCTGAAGGCGGTGCCCGAACCCGGCTGGACGGAGGCCACGGTGCCGTGGATCGTGCGGCTCGGATAGGCATCGATCACGAGGTCCACCGGCTGGCCGGGACGCATGTCGGCGATCTGCGTCTCCTTGTAGTTCGCCGTGACCCAGATGTCGTCCGGCACGAACATCGAGAGGCTCTGGCCGGCCTGCGCGTAGGCTCCGATGCCGCCCGTCAGCCGGACCACGCGCCCGGGCTGCACGGCCTGGATCGTCGTGTAGCCGAGGTTCAGCTCGGCCTGCTCGACCTGCGCCTTGTCGCGGGCGAGCTGCGCTTCCGTCGAGGCCTTCTGGGCCTGGAGCGAGCCGATCTGCTTCTGGGCCGCCACGACGCTCGCGTTGGCGCTCTGCACCGAAGCCTGGCGCTGCTGCAGCGTCGAGGTGGCCGACTGGGATTGCTGGACCGAGCCCGATCCGCGCTCCGCCAGGTCCTTGTACCGGGCCGCGTCCTCCTGGGCGAACTTCAGCGCCGCCTCGGCGGTGGCGACCTGGGCCTTCGACACGTCGATGTTGGCGTACTGCGCCTGGATCTGGGCGTCGATGTTCTTGATCGCCGCCGCGTCGGCCACGACCTGCGCCTTGGCCTGTTCGAGGGCGATCTTGTAGTCGCGCTGGTCGATCTGGAACAGCATCTGCCCGGCATCGACGTGCTGGTTGTCGGTGACCGGCACCGCGACGAGATAGCCGCCGACCTTCGGCTGGACCGAGATGCTGCGGGCATCGACGAACGCGTCGTCGGTGCTCTCGTAGGGGTGCATGTACAGCAGCCAGTAGAAGAACACGCCGACGCCGAGCGCGACCACCGCGAGGGCTCCGAGGATGAACGCCACCGGATGGCGCCGCAGGACGCCCGGGCGCCGCTCGTCCTCGTCCTGCTCGCCGTCCCCGGGGGCGCCGTCCTCCTGGTCGCCATCCCGGTCGGCGTCTGCCTCGGGGGCGCCCCGGTCGTCGTCCCGGGACGGCTTGCGCGCGGTCTCGGCA
>NZ_VRVD01000591.1:0-2899 GCF_008040015.1 Methylobacterium sp. WL18
ATGCCGACGCCCGCCCTACTGCACGACGCGGCGCTCGACCCGCTGTTCGAGGCCGCCGCGGACGGGATCGAGCAGGCGATCATCCACGCCCTCTGGCGAGCCGAGGCGGTCACGGGCCGCGACGGCCACCGGCGGGACGCCCTGACCGATCTCCTGCCCGGCTGGGCCGATATCCTCGGGGCCTAAGCGATGCGCGTCCTGATCTCGACGGATATCGAGAGCGTCGCCGGGATCTATCACGGCGTCTAGACGACGCCGTGCAAACCCGAATGCGAGCGCGCTGCTGCTGATGACCGCTCTCGGGGCCGACGTAAACATTGCGGAACAGCCGGGTTGGGCCGGTCTTAGCCCGTCCGCGTTTCAGCGGGCCCTTCTTCGAAGCGGACGCGCCGCTTTCGGCCAGATTACGCCGTTCCAGATAGCTTGTATGAACGTCTGTGATGGGTGGGGAGCCGACACTGGCACCTAAGCGCCCTAACGTCAGCAAGCGGCCTATAGCAGACCGTCTGCTGAGAGGTGGCCATGGCGTCAGGCAATCAGGTCGACCCCCAGCCCAGGATCGACGCTCGTCCGAACAACGCAGCCCGGCCCGATCCGCGCACCGTCGCCGATGCGGATGGGGCCAAGTACCGACGCTCGGCTCTCCACGGTGACGCTATCGCCCAGGACTGGCAGACCAGGGCCGGCCCCGATGTCCGCTGTGGGGGCCCTAGTTAGGCCCCCAATCACGACTTGCCTGCCCAGGGCCGCGCAGCGACCGACCGCTCCCGCGATCACGACCCCATTTGGCTGTGGCATGTACAGGCCGTCCCCGATCTGGCTCGACGGCGTGATGTCAGCGCCGGTCCACCAGATGTTAGCGATCCACAGGAACCAGGCCGCTGCCCGCCATTCGCGCTCAAAGGCGTAGCGGGAGAGCCGGTACAGGCAGGACGCTTGGTAGCCGGCCCGCAGGCGCACGGAGCCGTGTCCGTGCCGCCGCCAATGCTCGTGGTCCGCCCGCAGGGCCCCGCGCACTTCCGAGAACCGGGGGCGCCGCCAGGCAGCCCCCTGCCCGCCGTCCGCTTCGCAAGCCGCCGTCACGTGCAATCTCCAAGGTCGGTCGAGCGTCCCTCTAAGGGCCGCCGGCGCATGCCCGGGGCCTGCTCAGCTCTCAGCAGAGCGAGTGACCAGCGCCATCACCCACGGGTTGAACCCCGTGTCCAGCAGCGCGCGGGGCATGCGATTGACGTAGGCGCGCGCCGCCGTGCGCGCGAAGGCCGGAACCCGCGAGAAGTCGAGAAACCCGCCGATGCTGCGGGCCTCCATCGTGTAGGGCAGCCCCTCAAGGTAGCGGTGCACGTCCGGGTAGGCCCACAGAAAGTTGTCGCCCCAGGGCCGGTGGACGGTGGCGCCGAGCCGGCGCGCGAGCCAGCGCTCCCAGGACGCCGCCTGGTTGTCGGGGCCGTGGGCCACGTCGATCGGAAAGGCACGGTTGGGGCCGCCGATCAGCATCCGCCCGCCTGGGGAAAGGACGCGGAAGATCTCCCGCAGCCACTGCTGGCGAACCGCGTGCCAGTCGGGACGGCGGTCAGCGTGACCGTTGGTCGTGCCGACGTGCTCGATGGCGCCGAAGGTGAAGGCGAAATCGATGGTGCCGTCGAGGAAGGGGAGCTCGAACGCGTCCGGATCAACCAGGTAGAACCGATCGGCACTCCGACCGGCCGACGACCAGCGGCGCGTCAGCCCGGGCAGGTCAATGCCGTAGCTCTCGTAGCCCTCCTTTTCCAGGGCCACCGCCATGCCGCCCATGCCGCAGCCAACGTCTAGGATGGTCCGAACCGGAGCCTCCCGCACGATCGGCAGGACAAAGGCCCGGGCCTTGGTCGCCTGGAAGTCGTTCTGCGCGTCGACGTAGGCTTCGTCGCAGGTCTCATCCCGCGTCCAGGCGCGCGGCAGGAGACCATGGTAGCCGTCGAGCGTCGTGATGGGTGATCTCAGCATGGCGGCGGGCTCCCTTGAACCGTGACGTACGATCGGGATCAGCGGGAGAAACCAGGGCCGATCGACAGCTGGACCGCTGGTCCCATGGTCGGGCAAGGCAGCAGCATGAGCGCCAGCCATTGCTATTTATGGTTGCATGAAATCAATACATGCAACCGGGAAAAGAACGTAGGTGCGGATCGCGTGATGCCATCTGCAGTTGCAGGCATCGGTCCTAACCCATCTCGGAAGTTCGGTTTTCATCTTAGATGGGTATGCCCTGCCAAGACCCCACCACGAGACGGTTCTACGCCTCATGAGGGCCAGCATTCGGGTTCCGGTACAGCCGATGGAGACAGTTTAGACCCATTCGGGAACTTAGTGACGGTACTGAGATCCTGCGAATGTCTGCTCCCAACAGATTGCAGACCTTAGAATGCGTCTGACTTGCCGTCCGAGAAGGGTCGGCAGCGGAACGACCGCACTGGGTAGTAGGCGGCCTCCCTGCTCAGGAGGTCGGGGACGCTCTTCCGGATGACCCGTTGATCGCAGCCTCGATTGCGGCGACCGCCTCCCCTGGCGTGAGAAGGGCCGTATCCACCACGAGCCTGGGCGAGGTCCGTCCCGGCACCTACGTGCTCTCGCTGGGCCCCAGGGAGGAGGTAAGCATATCGGTGAACCTCGTAGCCCTGACGATCCTGATCTGGCTGATGCGCCGATTGCGCACTTGGTCGCCCGGGCCGCAAGCCTCCTGAGGCTGAAGGCCCATCCGATAAGGCCCACCGGGTCAAGTGGCCGGGATGGTGTCCCCAGGGCGATCGCTTGAAAGGAATGGATTTCGGTGTTGCCTTTTGCGTGATTCACAGGGGGCCTCGGTCTGGTGAGGCATCCGATGTCAGGCAAGGCACTGGTGGAGCATTTTTCGGCGTTGGAAGAC
>NZ_VRVD01000592.1:0-2891 GCF_008040015.1 Methylobacterium sp. WL18
TCGCCGAGCCCGGCGGCTTCCAGTAGCCGGGCGAGCGGCGTGCGCGTCGCGTCGGAGACGCCGCGGATCTGGAGGTTGGCCCGGGCGGTGAGGTCGAGATGGCCGTTGCCGAAGCGGCGCGCGCCCTCGGCGACGGCGTGCGCTTGCGCCAAGGTCAGGATCCCGAGGGGGGGATGCACCCGGGCGAGCAGGCCGTCGCCGGTGGGCATCGGGCGGCTGAGCCCCGGGCACCAGCCCCGGCGCGCCGGAGCCTCGGGGAGCACCCGGCGATGGGTGGAGACAGTCATTCGGCCGCCTCCGGCATCAGCGCGTCGGCCGGCAGCGCGTTGCGCCGGCTGTGCCACAGGCCACGGTCGCGGGCCTCGTCGAACCGCTCCAGGATCGCTCGGGTCGCGGCCGGGTTGGCGGCGCGCAGGCGGTCGAACACGTCGGGATCGGCGATCCAGGCCGCGTAGAGGCGGTCGAAGCCGGCATCGGTCAAGGCGTCGCTCGCCGCGGCCAGCACGAACACGGCGTCGAGGCCCTGAGCCAATTCCTGCGCGCCGCGGTAGCCGTGGCGGAGCTGGCCCGCGATCCAGCGGGCGTCCGCCAGGCGCCCGCCGATCAGCCGGGCGGCATCCTCCCGGGCGGTGCGGGCCTTCGGACGCTCGGGAACGGAGACGTCGAGGCTGTACAAGGTGGGGCTGGCGCCCTGGAGCGTGGCGGCGGCGGCGAACCCGCCCATCGCGTCCACCGCGGCGTCGCCGTCGAACAGGTCGCGTTCGGCCACGTCGAAGGCGTGAAGATAGGCGTCCGCCGCCGCGACCCGGGCGCCGAATTCCGCGTCCGGCCCCTCGCGGTCGCCGTAGGCGTGGCTGCTGGCTGCGAGGTAAGCCCGTCCGAGATCGGCCCGGACGTCCCACGCGCCGTCGAGGGCGGTGGCGGCCGTGGCGGCGCCGTAGCGACCCGGTGCCGCGCCGTAGACCCGGGCGGTCGTCTCACCACGGCGGCGCGCTGCAGCCAGGGGATTCTCGAAATCCTCCTCGTCCCGTTCGGCCACTGCGCGGGTGGCACGGTCGAGCAGCGCCAGCGTATCCGGGAAGGTGTCGCGGAAGGCGCCGGAGACGCGCACCGTCACGTCGATGCGCGGCCGGTCGAGCATCGCCAGCGGCAGCACCTCGAAGCCGGTGACCCGTGTGCTGGCGTGGTCCCAGACCGGCCGGACGCCCATCAGCGCCAGGGCGTGGGCGACGTCCGCGACCCCGGCGGCGAACAGCCCGACCGTGTCGAGCGCCCAGGAATAGGTCTTGACCCCGACCGTCGGGATCAGCCGGAAGGACGGCTTCACCGCCGCGCAGCCGCAATAGCTCGCCGGCCGGATCACCGAGCCGGCGGTCTGCGTGCCGAGCGCCAAGGGCAGCATCCCGGCACCCACCGCGGCGGCCGAGCCCGCCGAGGATCCGCCCGGGGTATGGCCGGGATCGTGCGGGTTGACGGTCGCGGTCGGGTCGCTGCTGGCGAAGGCCGTGGTCGTGGTCTTGGCGAGTGCCACGGCACCGAGGCGCTTCAGACGCGCCACCACCGAGGCATCGCCCCGAGGCTGCCAGCCGGCGTACAGCGACGAACCCATCTGACTCGGCAGGCCGGCGCTGTCGATAATGTCCTTCACGCCCACCGCGATGCCGGCGAGCGGCCCGGAATCCGGGATGGCCGGGTTGTCGTCCAGGGTGACCAGCGCCCGCAGCTCCGGCTCCCGCGCGGCGATGGCCGCGCGGCATAGATCGATCGCGCCCGAAGGCGTCAGGGTGCCGGCTTCGATGCGGGCGCGGAGGTCGAGGATTGAAAGCATCTTGTATTCAGTCCGCGGTCGACGGTCGCTGTCAACTCGATCCCCTGCCGCCGGTGTAATTGCGGATTCGGTGCATGTGCGCTCGTCCCCCCACGGACTTGCCGCCGCTCCTGATCAGACGCCGACAGCGCGCAATCCGCGAAAACCACAGGGCTCGCCGATCCCGAATCGCCGTTGACGAACGCTTTACGGGACCGTGCGCATCGTCCGGGTCATGTGGCGTGGCGTATCCCTGTTCTCCGCCCTGGCGCTGTTCGGCGCGGGGCTCACCGCTTGCTCGATCAACCGGTTCGAGCGGCGCGACCCGTGGCGCGACCAGGCGGAGCAAGTCTGCCTGGCGAAGAAACTGGTCGAGCCGACCGAGTTCATCACGCCGATCGCGGCGATGGACGGGCCAGGTCCGTGCGGCATGCAGCAGCCCTTCCGGGTGACGCGGCTCGCCGGCGGCACGGTGGTGATGAAGCAGCGGATGACGCTCGGCTGCCCGGCGCTCGCAGAGGCCGAGGCCTGGCTCGCCGACACCATCCAGCCCGCTGCGAACCTGTATTTCGGCGTGCCTGTGGCCGAGATCAACGCTGGCTCCTACTCCTGCCGGGGGCGCAACAATCAGCCCGGCGCCAAGCTCTCCGAGCACGGCTTCGGCAACGCGATCGACGTGATGTCGATCAAGCTCGCGGACGGCCACGTCATCACCGTCAAGGGCGGCTGGCGCGGCACCGAGGCGGAGCAGGGCTTCCTGCGCGAGATCTTCCTGGGTGCCTGCCAGCGGTTCACCACGGTGCTGGCCCCAGGCTCGAACGTGTTCCACTACGACCACATCCACGTCGACCTTGCCCGGCACGACCCGCGCGGCCTGAAGCGGATCTGCCAGCCGTTCATCAAGTTCACGCCCCAGCTCGGGAATGGAGCCGAGCGGCCCCTGTCGCGCCCGCTGCCGCCAACCCGCCAGCCGGCCGCCCCGCAGGCCCCGGTGGATATCGAGGAGGACGATCCCTACGGAGTCTCGCCGATGTCGAAGGCTGCGAGCCCGACCCAGGTCGCCCGAGCCCCGGCACGCCTGCCC
>NZ_VRVD01000593.1:0-2889 GCF_008040015.1 Methylobacterium sp. WL18
CCCGCGCCGGCGTCCGCACCGACCGCCGCGACGGCGCCCGCAATGCCGTGGGCACCGAGGGCCGCGACACCCACCGGACGGCCGATCGCCAAAGCCGTGACGACGGCATACGCAGCGGCGACATGCGGGGCGGCCGGGAGGACGGCATACGCAGCGCATCGGAGCGCGGGGACCAACCGGGTGGCGCGCGGCCGGCTAACAACGACGGTGGCCGGATGGGGAACGCCGAGCGCGGCGGCATGAAGGCCGGTAGCGCTCAGGGCGGTGCAGCGCAGGGTGCCGGGAGGGCCGGCCGCAACTGAGCGAAGTCCGGGAGGGGCCCTCTCGGCCTCTCCCGGATGCCTAGGATCAGACTTTCAGCACCGGCTCGGCGATGTCGCCGCCGCCGCGGTTCTTCAGGTAATCCGGCTGGAACAGGCACATCCGCACGGCGTCGCGATAGCGTCCGTTCACGAAGAACTCGTCCTTGAGCACACCCTCGGGATGGAAGCCGCAGCGCTCGTAGATCCGTACCGCCCGGGCATTGTCTCGGTCCACGTGCAGATACAGCTTGTGAATGTTGAGCACGCTGAACGCATAATCCATGGCGATCCGGGTCGCCTGCCAGGCATAGCCCCGGCCCTGGAAGCTGGGGTGGATCGCGATCTGGAACTCGCAGCGCCGGTGCAGGTGGTTGATCTCCACGAGCTCGATCAGCCCCGCCGGCTCGCCGCTCGGATCGGCCACGATGAAGCGGCGCTCGGTCTGGTTGTGGATGTTGCGCTCGTAGAGCTGCTGCAGTTCGGCGAAGGACTCGTAGGCCTCCTCGAACCAGTAGCGCATGATGCTGTCGTTGTTGTTCAGCTGGTGGACGAAGCGCAGGTCCTCGCGTTCCAGCGGGCGCAGCTTGATGGTGATGCCGATGAGCGCGTTCATGACGCACAAGCCTCGATCAGGGCCCTCAGGAACCGCTCGCCCTTGCCGAGCGCGTCGAGGGTGATGAACTCGTCGGGTTGGTGGGCCTGGGCGATGTCGCCGGGCCCGCACACGACGGTCGGGATCCCGGCCTGCTGGAAGCGCCCGGCCTCCGTGGCGTAGGGCACCGCAATGGTGCGGTTGCGCCCCGCGAGCCTCAGGCACAGCCGTTCGGCCTCGGAGCCTGGATCTGGTGCGAGCCCCGGGATGTCGACCTCCTCGAGCGTCTCGATTCGCCCGTACTCACCGTAGCGGTTCAGGCGCTCGCGCGTCACCTGCTCGACCACCTCGGCGAACAGGCGCGGGACCTCGCCCGGGTCGAGGTCCGGCAGCCCGCGGTATTCCCAGAGGAAGCGGCATTCCTTGGCCAGGATGTTGCGCGCGGTGCCACCGTGGATCGTCCCGACATGGACCGTGGTGGCGGCCGGATCGAAGCGCCCGGAGGCGTCGCCGCGCTCGATCATCAGGTCGGCGATCCGGTTCAGGCCGGCGACCAGGTCGCAGGCCGCCGCCACCGCGTTCGCCCCCAGCGCCGGCCGGGCCGAATGGGCCTCGTGCCCGTGCACGGTGGTCAGGCAGGTGACGATGCTCTTGTGCGCGTCCGCGACTTCCATGCCGGTCGGCTCGCCGACGATCACCGCGCCCGGTCGCGGCAGGTCGACGCCGAACCGGGTGATCGCGTCCATCGAGCCGAGGCAGGTGGTCTCTTCGTCGTAAGAGAGCAGGATGTGGATGGGCCGCGTAAGGTTGGTTGCCAGCATGTCGGGCACCAGAGCCAGCGCCAGGGCGTCGAAGGCCTTCATGTCGACCGCGCCGCGTCCGTAGGCCCGCCCGTCGGCGACGCGCAGGGTGAACGGGTCGCTGGTCCAGGCCTGACCCGCCACTGGGACCACGTCGGTATGGCCGGAGAGCACGACGCCACCATCGGCCATCGGGCCGATGGTGGCGTACAGGGCCGCCTTGTCCCCGCCTGCGTTCGGCAGGCGCAGGTAAGGGACACCCCAACCGTCGAGATAGGTGCAGACGGAATCGATTAGGGCCAGGTTTGGCTTGTCGCTCTCGGTATCGAACGACACGAGGCGGGCGAGCATGTCGAGCGGGCTGAGCCGCTCGCCGATCCCAGGCATAGGTCCCTCCGGAGCAAGGCCCCGGAGCCGGGACCTCAATGCAGGCTGCGGCGAACGTGCGGGCTGTCGAGGGAGAAGGCGGGAATCTCGGCCTCGAAGCTCTCGCCGGCCACCGTCGCCATGGTGTAGCTGCCGGCCATCAGGCCATCGGGCGTGTTGAGCGGGCAGCCGCTCGTGTAGCAGAAGGACTCGCCGGGCTCTAGCACCGGCTGCTTGCCGACCACGCCCGTGCCCCGCACTTCCTGGCAGGCCCCGTGCCCGTCGATGATGCGCCAGTGCCGGGAGCGCAGCTGCACCTGCTCGCTGCCGGTGTTCACGATCTCGACCGTATAAGCGAAGAAGTAACGACTTTCATTCGGCGAGGATTCCTCCTCGACGAAGCGAGGCTGAACGGTCACACGAATTCCCCGCGTCTCGGCCTTGTACATCGCCCTATTAGGCCCTTCTTCGAACGGTGCGATTCGATGAAGACGAATTGAACGCGCTTCACTGGCGGTGGTAGTGGCCAGTGAAATCGGCGTCAATTGCGGCGGACTACCTCGCGCGGATGATGCCGCAGCCTCGTCCGAGGGTGGTCGAGTCCCGAGCCGCGCGTATCGTACCATCCGGATTAAGCCGGCATTAGCCAGTCTGGGCGGAGAACGTTGGGGATCGCGGATCCACCCGGAGGCGCGCGAAGGAGTCGAGGCGCGATGAACGCGGGCGCAGGCCAGGATGCCGCCGATTCGCAGGCCGCCGATCCGGACGTCGAGACCCGTGGCGGCATCCTGCCGGCCGAGGCGATCGCGGCGCTGGCGCAGGCGGGCGG
>NZ_VRVD01000594.1:0-2880 GCF_008040015.1 Methylobacterium sp. WL18
GCGCCGGCGGCGCCTGGACGAGGAACTGGCTGAGCTCGACGCTGGGCGACACCTCCCGGGCGATCGCGCCGAGCCAGCGGCCGACCGCGGGGGCCTCCGCCAGACGGTAGTAATGGGTGCTGCCGTGGATCGCGCGCGGCAGCGCGTGAAGCTTGAGGTGGTACCGCGTGACGACGCCGAAGAAGCCCGGGCCGGCGCCGCGGGCGGCCCAGAAGAAATCCGGGTTCTCGGTCTGGCTGGCGCGGATTAGCGCGCCCTGCGCGGTGACCAGCTCGATGGCCTCCAGGTTCTCGGCGCCCAGCCCCCAGACCGTGGGGTTCCAGGCCATGCCGCCGCCCAGGAAGTAGCCGCTCGCCTTGACCTGCGGGCAATGGCCGGTGGGGAAGGCGAGCCCCAGCGGGTTGAGCGCCCGCTGGATGTCGCGGTTGCTGACGATCGGCCGGATCACCGCCCTGCGCTGCGCGGCGTCGATCGAGACGAAGCCCGTGAGATCCTGGAGGTCGATCAGCAGGCCGCCGGACCGCAGGGTCGGCTGGCACCAATTGTGGCCGCCGCCGCGGACGACCACCTTCAGCCCGTTCGCCCGGGCGAAGGTCACGGCCGCGACGACGTCGTCCTCGTCGGCCGCCCGCACCACGACATCCGGGGCGCGGTCCGGGATCAGCCGGTTCCAGAGGTTCGCGTGGGCCGCCTCCCGGAACTGCGGATCCCCCGCCGCGATCACGGAACCGCGGCAGGATCGTCTCAGGTTGTCGAGGGTCATGACCGCACCCGGCGCGAGGAATGGTTTCGGTCGGGCACGATCACGCCCCCCAGCCCTGTCGCAGGCTCAGTACGGCACCCGGTCTTCCTTCTCGGCGTACTTCTTCCAGACCTCGACGGCCTCGGCCCGCATGATCTGCTTGGCCGGGATCGCGCGGTCGCCGACGTCCTTCTTGAACTCGGCGTAGATCATGCTGTCGTCGAAGCCGCCATACGTGAGCGCGTCCTCGACCTGGGCGGCGTAGTAGATGTTCTTGACGCCGGCCCAGTAGGCGGCCGCCAGGCACATCGGGCAGGGCTCGGCGCTCGTGTAGAGCGTGGCGTTGCGGAGCTTGAAGCTCTTCTGCGTCGTGCAGGCCTTGCGGATCGCCTCGACCTCGGCGTGCCAGGTCGGATCGTTCTCCGCGACGACGCGGTTGGCGCCTTCCGCGATGATCTCGCCGTCCTGCACGATCACGCAGCCGAACACGCCGCCGGCGCTGTCGACCAGCGAGGTCTTCTCCGAGAGCGCGATCGCGCGGGCCATGAACTCTTCGTGCTTGTCAGCCATCGTCTCACTCCTCAAGGTTTTCGGTCGTATCGATCCGTGTCGGGTGTAATAATCACACCTTACCGGTCAATGAATAAACCAAACACGCAATCATATAATCTAAACAACCGCTGAATGGTCCGTGCCGTCGCTATCATGCCAGGGCGACATTCCGAATACAGCGGCGGATGACGGCGCGGCACGCATCGGTTGATCCGATGTCGTCGACCGTCATGACGCGGCGTCCATCAATTCCGGCGGCGAAGGACATGTCTCGATCGTCGCGAATCTCCATCGGGCCGAATGATCCGACGATAATCGTCAGATGAAAACAGGAAGCATGGATGCCAGATCCGCGTCAACACGGATCGGCCGCCGCGCCGGGCATGTGTGTCGCGCGGAAACCGGTCGCGCATTCACGCGGCGTCGCGGTCCTATTCGGTGCGATACTGTGTCCGATCCGGGGAAGACTTGACTCCGTAGGCCGGGGCCGGGCGGCGGAGATCGGGTCCGCCCGGACGCGTGAGACGCAGGGTCAAGAAAAACCGCAGTGCTCGCCGCGCCGGAGGGGCCGTCACACCAGCTTCCAGAACACCAGGATCATGACCGCGTAGGCGGCGACCAGCAATCCGGCGCCGAGACGGTTCGCGCGCCGGCGTTTCTCCGGGGCCGGTGCCAGCCACCAGCGGAGGTGCTGGGCGGTCCACGGCACCAGGCGCGACGTCAGGAGCACGCTGAAGACGTTCCCGATGAACAGCGCCACCGGGAAGTCGAGGCCGAGGGTCCGGGTGAGCAGCGGCGTGCCGACCAGCAGGCCCCACAGGAAGACCGTGGGATAGAGCGTCAGCACGACGATCATGTTCATCTTCCACGCCGCGGGCGCGGGGGCGCCCTCCGGCGCGACGTCGCGGAACCATTGCTCGAAGCCGCTATGGACCATGCGGGTGTGGAATTCCGCGGTCAGCGGCGCGGCTTCCTCGATCAGCGCCTGGCGCTCGGGGGACCCGAGCCAGGCCTGCAGGTTGGCGTCGCTGTCGAAGCGCAGGATCGCGACGTAATCCTCCTGCACCCCCGGCACCGCGGGCTCGAAGCGGTAGCCCTGCAGGCCGGTCGCCCTGGACTGGGCGGCCGCGACCTTCTGCTCCCATCGGAGGTACTGCGCCTCCATCCCGGGCTTCACGCGCGTGCTGATCACGGCCGAGACCGGGGCGGTCCGGGCGGCGCTGGCGTCGTCGGTGACGATGTGGACGTCGTCGCGCCCCACCAGCATCGCGGCGGCGCCGGAGATGCGGGATTGCCGCTCGGGCGAGACCAGCCAGGCCCGGGCGTGATCCAGGCTGGCGAACCGCTGCAGGATCACCCAGTCGACCTGAAGCGGCGGGCGCGGCGGCATCAGCCGCTGCTCGATGAAGCCGGGAAACCGGGCGATCACCGCGCTGGTGTCGCCCTGCCATTGCGCGAAGGCGTCGGCGCTCTCCGGCTTGACCGTCGTCTGCGTCACGATGCTGACGCTGCTACCGACGTTCGCGCTGCCGCTGCTGGTCCTGGGCTCGCTCACGAGGCGCCACGGGTCCGCGGCGGGGCCGGGC
>NZ_VRVD01000595.1:0-2877 GCF_008040015.1 Methylobacterium sp. WL18
CGCGCGCGCCCGGGCCGGCCGAGGCCTGCGACCAGGCCGCTGATCCCGGCGATCCGGCCGTTCAGCAGCAGGAGCATCGCGGCGGAGAGGCCGATCAGCAGGCCGCCCGCGAGCGGCGGGAGATAGGTGCTCATGCAGATCTCGTTTCGGGGTCTCGTGTCGCGACTCGAAGGCCGCCCCGGCAGCCCCCGACCATCGGGGTAGCGCCCGGGACGGCGCGGAACAAGCCTTGCCAAACGCCCTTGAACCGGCAATTATCAATTAATTTCAGGTACTTAATGAAGATCGTGCTCTTTCAGGAGCAATCCGCGAACGAAACCTTCTCCTCAACGGCCGGGCAGGCGGAAGAGCTTCCCTGGAACGAGCCGGGACCTCGCCGGACCCGCTTCGGACATCGAATCGGGCCGGCACGATCGGCTCCCGCAGCGACGACAGCGCGAAAGGTTCAGTGACGATGGCGCACGGTGATCAAGTGGTTTTCCAACGGCTCGACCTCGCGGAGATCCTGGGGATCTGGCGCCATGCGCGGGGGCGGATCGTCGGCATCCACCGGCAGCACGGCCATTCGGCCACGGTCGACGTGAAGTTCGAAGGGCACGAGACGCTGGAGCACTACCTCGCCGACCTGTTCCAGCTGGTGCATTGATGGCGCCCGTAATCCAGAACCCCTGCAGGATCCGCCGGACGTGACGGCCTCGGCCGCGATCCCGCCGCTGCGGGCCACCAGCCGCAGCAGCCTCGAGGGCGAGCTGTGGGCGGAACTGCGCACCGAGGCGGAGGCCGTGCTCGTCGAGGAACCGCTCTATGCCGGGATCGTCCAGGCGACGATCCTGGATCAGCGCAGCCTCGCCCAGGCCTTGGCCTACCGGCTCGCCCACCGCCTGGGCGACGGCGACCTCGCGCGCCTGTCGATGCGCGACCTCTGCCTGTCCGCCTTCGAGGCCGACCCCCATGCCGGGGCCAACGCCGCGCGCGACCTGATCGCCATCCGCGAGCGCGATCCGACCTGCCGGCGCTACCTCGACCCGTTCCTGTTCTACAAGGGCCTGGCGGCGCTCGAAGCCTACCGGGTCGCCCACTGGCTCTGGCACCAGGGCCGCGCGACGCTCAGCCTGCATGTCCAGAGCCGCATCTCGGAGGTGTTCGGCTGCGACATCCACCCGGCCGCCCGGATCGGATCCGGCGTGTTCATCGACCACGCCACCGGGGTCGTCATCGGCGAGACCACGGTGGTGGCCGACGACGTGTCGATCCTCCAGTCGGTCACGCTGGGCGGCAACGGCAAGGAGAGCGGCGACCGGCACCCGAAGGTCGAGCGCGGGGTGCTGCTGAGCGTCGGGGCCAAGGTGCTCGGCAACATCCGCATCGGCGAGGGGGCCAAGGTCGCGGCCGCCGCGGTCGTGCTGCACGACGTGCCGCCCCACACCACCGTGGCGGGCGTGCCGGCCCGGGTGGTGTCGCGCCTCGCCGCGGGTGAGGAACCGGCACGGAGCATGGATCAGTCCTTCGGCTTCGGGGACGGGATCTGATCCCGGCGCGAAAAATCTTTCTCCGAGAGGATCGCCGCCAATCCTAAAAGATTGGCGATGAAACGAGAATATAATTCTCCGATCTTGAGTTTTTGCGCCGACGTCATTCTACAATAGTGGCACTACCGGGTGATGCCTTCCAAAAAACGTCGTTAAATAGGAAAAATCGTTCCGTTGACCCGGTGTAGAATCAAAGCTTACCTTGGCTTTGCTGGATCGACGAAGCAACGAGCAAGTTTGGCGTCTGCCGTAGATTGTGCGGCTGCGCAAAAAATTTGATCCCCTCAAGGACGACACGGTCATCAGATCTTGTCGGAATCAACCAAATCTTGCGCCCGGCCCGCACGTTCTGCGCGGTAACTCGCCAAATCGCGGGTCGATGCGGCGCGCCTGCAATCGAGAAGAATGAGGACGAACGATGAGTGGACCGGGTCTGAGCGTGAGCGCCACGGCGGCACGCAATCTTGCGACAGCCACCGTCACGTCGGTCCAGAACGCGGCCAACACGCCGCGCTGGCTCCTCCGGCTCCTGCCCTTCGTGGACGTCGCGGGCGGCGTCTACCGCGTCAACCGGCGCGCCGTCGTGCTGGCCCGGCCCGGCCGCGTCGACCTCGTCACCGAGAGCAAGGACCGGGCGATCCGTCCCGCCTCGCTGCGGGCGGTGCCGCTGTTCAGCCGGCTGGGCGATGCCGAGCTGGCGAAGATCGCCGAGCGCTTCACGGAGAGCAAGCACAAGGCCGGCAAGATCATCCACGAGGAGGGCGCCGGCACCCGCACCCTGACCGTGGTGGCGGACGGCACGGTCGAGCTGACCTTCTCGGGTCCCTACAAGGGCCGCCTGCGCCAGGGTCTGGCGACCCGGGGCGACTATTTCGGTGACGGCGACCTGCTCGGCGCCGGCGCCCCCGCGCCGGCCGTCAAGGCGCTCTCGGCGGTCACCCTGCTGACCCTCGATCCGGACGCCCTCGAAAGCGACGAGATCCGCGCCAAGATCGCGCAATACCGGGACGAGCAGGAGCGGCTGAAGGGCCACACCAGCTCGCACGGCGAGCAGGGCATCGAGCTGCTGGCGGTCCAGACCGGCGAGCCGCGGCTGCCGACCACCTTCGTCGACTACGAATCGCATCCGCGCGAGTATCACCTGTCGACGATCCAGACGATCCTCAACACCCATACCCGCGTCACCGACCTCTACTCGAACGAGATCGACCAGCTCCGCGAGCAGATCCGCCTCACCGTCGACGCGGTGAAGGAGCGCGAGGAATGGGAGCTGCTCAACAACTCGCAGTTCGGCCTGCTGGGCGAGGTCGGCCCGCGCCAGCGCATCCCCACCCGGGGCGGCCCGCCC
>NZ_VRVD01000596.1:0-2877 GCF_008040015.1 Methylobacterium sp. WL18
CTCCAGCGCAGCGCCAGCCGGGCCGCCGCGACCCGCTGCGGATAGAGGTCGTTCCGCAGGTGGGCGGTGAGCCGCAGGACCGTCCCGGCCGAGGCGTCGGCCCCGCGCACCACCAGCACGCCGTTTTCCAGCCCGGCCTGCAACCCGCCGGCGTCGAGGCGATCGAAGCGCAGCGTCAGGCCGCCGGTCAGCACCGGCTTCAGGCTCACCGGCGGATGGCTGAACAGGGCCTTCAGTCCGGGTGCGGCCAAGGCGGCCTCGAGCGCCCGGCCGCCGGCCGCGCCGTAGCCGATGCCGTAGATGACGAAGCCGCCCTCCGAGAAGTTGCGACCCTTCAGGGGCATCCGAACCGGGTAGGCGACGATCCGGCTGATCGCGTCCGACCCGCGCAGCGCCGCGTAGAAGGCGGCGGTGTTCCGCTCGACCTCGGCGCTGTTGCCCGGGCTGTTCTTGTTGTTGGTGATCATCCAGATCACCCCATCCCGACCGCGCAGGCCGGTGCGGATCGCGCCGAGCAGCGCGCCGTTGAAGTCGGCGTCGGCATAGGCGGCGCTGCCGGCCTTGCGCGGCAGGTCGATCGCCGCGATCGCCGACCGGACCCGCGCGGCGTCGTAGGCGCCCTCGTACAGGATGCGCGGCGAGGGCCGGCCCGGGACCTGCCCGTCCTGGTCGAAGGTCGCCACGGCGAGGTCGGCCCCCGGGACCCGGGCCGCTGCCACCAGGGCCTCCACCAGCGGCCGGAACTGCGAGCCCTCGGCGGTGAGGAACGGCTCCATCCAGCCGGAATCCTGCACCAGGAAGACCTGCCGCACCGGCGCATCGGCGAGCGCGCGCCCACCGAGCAGGAGGGCGAGCATCAGCAAGGCCCGCAGGAGCGCCCGGCTCATGGAGCGCGCAGCCGCAGGGCGTGGCAGCGGCATTCCGACCGGCTCCACAGGTAGAGCACGCCATCGTGCACCAGCGCCCGCGCGTCGCCGATCCGCGACACCGCGAGACCCACCGGCAGCCGGCGCAGGCCGGCCCCATGGGCGTGGTGGAGCACGTGCCCGGTCACGGGCGCCGGCAGGCTCTCGCCGCGCAGGAAGCCCCCGCGTGGGCCGGGAATGTCGAGGGCGAGCAGGATTGTGTCGCGGGCCATCGCCAAGCGCGGCACCAGCAGGTTGCCGGTATGGGTGCCGAGGTTGAGCGTCTCCTCCGGAGCCTGCCAGGGCACATCGAACCGCTCCGCGCCGGCATAGGTGCAAGCCCCGGCCGCGAGATGCGGCCCGTCGAGCCCGTGGAGTCCGGGATCCGATGCCAGGGCGGCGACGTGGTAGCGGCCCGCGATCATGCCGAGCTGATGGTGCAGGTCGGCGCGGTCGCGCCACGGGGCCTGGGCGACCACCGGCGCGAAGCTGTCCGGCCAGGGCGAGACCCGGGTGTCGTCATCGAGCGTCCGGCAGGCGACGAACCCATCCGGACCCGTCCAGAACGAATCGCCGAGCCGGTTCATCCAGGGGCCGGCGAAATCCGCATCCGGCGCGGGGGCGTCGAGGTCGCGCACGGTGAGGACGGTCGATGCGGCCGCCATGCGGCACAGGTTCAGGCGTCCATGCCGCGCGCCCAGGGCAAGGATGTCCCCGCCCCGCCAGCACGGGGCCGACAGGAAGCGCAGCCCCGGCATCCGGACCTCGGCATGGTCCAGGCGGGACCCGAGCTGCGGCAGCCGCACGCCGACCAGCGTGTCGGCGGTGGCATAGGCGATGCCCCGGCGGCTCGCCGTCAGGCCCGACCCTACGGGAGCCGGGGGCAGCCGTCCGAGTCCGCCGAACCTGCTTCCGTCCCAGCCCTCGAACGCGCCCAGATTCTCCTGGAACAGGTAGAGCGCCGCCGGATGCCCGGCCCGGATCAGAAGAGGCACGCCGCTCGGCAGCGGCACCTCGGTGACGCTCTCGGCCTCGACGTCGAGGATCTCCGGGGCCGGTACCGGGACCGGCGGACCCAGGGCCACGCCGGTGCCGGGGGCGTACGCGAAGGCGCCCGGGAACGGCCGACCTTCGGCATCCCGGCGGATGCCGAGATGGGCGATGCGGGCATCCCCGGTGGCGATTGCGACCCCCGCTACCTCGGCCGCCACCGGCCGCCCGCCGGCGAAGCGCCAGATTTGGCGGCCGGGGAGGCTCGTGAGACGCGGGTCCGGATCGATCGGCCAGACGCCCTCCGGTGTGGCGCGGGCGAGCGGCGATGGGTCGTCCAAGCTCACAGGCACCGGTCCATGGGTGGGAAAGCGACGCGATCGTTCCCGATTTTTCGCGGGATGGGAAGGGCGGACGGGGAGAGGAGCGCGCGACTCACTGCGCGAGAGCCGATGCGCGCACATCGGAGCCTTTCAGGAGGCGTGAGCGCAGCGCATCCGTCACAGCTCGGCCGCCGCCTCCGGGTCCAGCCAGCGCCAGCCGGTTCCCATCTGGTGGCGGAACCAGGTGACCTGCCGTTTGGCGTAGGCCCGCGTGTCGGCCTGGCCGCGTGCGATTGCGTCCTCGAGATCCATTGCCCCGTCGAGATGGGCGATCAGCCCCGGCACGCCGTGCGCGCGCATCACCGGAAGCATCGGATCGAGCGCGCGGGCGCGCAGGCGGGACACCTCATCCAGCGCACCTTCGGCGATCATCGTCCGGAAGCGGGCGTCGATGCGGGTGCGCAGGACCGTGCGGTCGGGAGCCAGGAATAACCTTTGAAGGTTCTGGCCGGCCAAGGGCCCGGGCACCGGGTCGCCATGGAAACTCGCAATGGGCCGGCCGGTGGCCAAGAATATCTCCAGGGCACGCATCACCCGCATGCGGTCGCTCGGGCGCAGGCGCAGCGCGCCCGCGGGGTCGTGCCGGGCGAGGTCGGCGT